>CAJXUM010001568.1 GCA_913060855.1 uncultured Lewinella sp.
GCCTCGGTCTCGTGGGCTCGGAGATGTGTATAAGAGACAGCCTATTTGCAGGATGTTTCTCCTTGGAAAATTTGGAAGGCAGAACCGGAAAGTGAGGTCGTAAAGGAATGCCTCTATGTTTGTCTACAGATTGCCAGTTTGCTGAGTATTTTGGCTGAGCCATTTATTCCTTTTACCAGTCCTAAGATCAGAGGTTTCCTACAACTGGATGAAACGGCTAATGGCGACTTACAGATCGTATTGGATAAACTAGCCAAGGGAGAAGCGCTCGTACCGGCTGGGCATCAGATAGGTGAGTCGGGCGTTTTATTCCCCAAGATTAACGATAGAAAAGATCATAGTCGTTTGGATATCATCAATCGACAGAAAGAAAAGCTCGAAGCTATTTTACAGGCAGAAAAGGGTCCAGAAAGAGAGCCTTTAAAAGAAGAGATTCAATTTGATGATTTTGTAAAACTAGACCTTCGTACCGGCACCATTACAGCTGCCGAAGCCATCCCCAAAGCGGATAAACTGCTGAAATTATCAGTAGATCTGGGCATGGAACAGCGTACTGTCGTATCGGGCATTGCTTTGCAATATAAGCCCGAAGAAGTGGTAGGGCAGGAAATTGTTCTAGTGGCCAACTTGGCGCCAAGGAAGCTTCGAGGTGTACTATCGCAAGGGATGATCCTGATGGCTGAAAATGACGAAGGGAAACTGAGTTTTGTTCGTCCCAATGAAGCCTTAGGGAATGGTTTTGCGGTAAAGTAACCTACTACCTATTGTGGGCTAAAAATTAAAAAGTAGCCAGTGCTTAGACTTCAGAAGTTCCCCTAGTCATTTCTCGGGAAAGCTTCTGAAGTCTTGGCCATTAAAATCCTCACCTTATGCTCCTTCGCCCTTTCCAATTAGAAGACGCAGCAGCAGTCTACCAACTCTTTTACGAAACCGTACATTCCGTTAATCTGAAAGACTACAGTCCAGCAGAAGTAGAAGCCTGGGTGCCCTCTGCTGAACCCGATTTGTATAAATGGGGACAACGGTTTCTGCAGCAGGACACGTTGATAGCTGAGATCAATGGGCAAATGGCGGGTTTCGGCAATTTAGACGAGGAGGGTTTGAATATTGATATGGTGTATACGCACAAAGATTTTCAGGGTCAGGGAGTGGCTTCGGCCTTGGTTAGGAGTTTGGAAAACCAGGTGCGGGAAAAGGGTGGATCTAGCATAACCTTAGCTGCTAGTATTACGGCCCGTCCCTTTTTTGAGCGGCGGGGTTATGGGCATGTACGCGATAATCAGGTGGAACGGCGAGGCGTAGTTTTGCGGAATTTTATTATGCGGAAAGTGCTATAGGATCAGAGAAAAGGGACTCATCCCGTGAAGAATAAGCCCCTTGTATACTGAGTTTATAATTTGTCTACGGCTTACAAGTCTTTAGCATACCTTTCTGATGTATTTTTGCCTTTGAGGATTTCGAGCATGTCTCATTGTAGTATGCAGCAATCGGTTCCCTTTTTTAGCTCGATAGGCATCATACTTCAAAGATTTGGCGGCACCAAAGACGCTAGCAAATCGTCCCTTAGAAGGAGTATTTGGCGCTCCCAAATTTGGCTTTGCCGGAGAAACCCCAGCCAGGCCAGGTTTTTTCTCAGGTAATTCTGCTAGATCAAATTCTATACAGTAAAAACGACTAATGCCTCCATTCTGGGCCATTCTTGCACAGAACAATATTTTTTTCATGCCTGGTAAAATCTTAATACGCAACCGAGACTGTGTCGTCTCTAATTCGCGATGGATTTCAGCCGCCGAAGAAAGTCCAAGTGTAGAGAACCAACTTTGCGCTGCTTCTGTATCATACTTAATATGATAAGTAGCACTATCAGGCAGGATTAGATGTCCCTTCTCGTCCGAGAAATCCCAGTCCAGGTAAATATTGCCCTTGTATTGATAAGGCTTCACCCAATTGAATTGTGTAGCAATAGATTTGCTCGGTGGACGAAAGCCCTTTACAGGCTCTAGCGGCGTTAAGAAAAAAGGGGTCCCACCTTTTTCTAGGACTTCTACTTTGTATTCATACCATATTCCAGGTGTAGCTTCGATATCAAATACTTGAAACGTTCCAAATTCATCATGCAGCTGTCTCTTATACACATCTGACGCTGCCGACGAAGAGGATAGTGTAG
>CAJXUM010001569.1 GCA_913060855.1 uncultured Lewinella sp.
ACTTCGACGCCAAGATGATCATGCAGGTGCACGATGAACTGGTGTTTGAAGTGGCTGAGGATCAGGTGGATGATCTGGTCAGGGAAGTGAAGGCGCGTATGGAGTCAGCGGCGGAATTGAAGGTGCCGTTGATTGTGGATGCGGGGATTGGGGAGAATTGGGAAGAGGCGCATTGACAATAAAACAAAAACCGCAACCCTTATTCCATATCGGTATATGCAGTCAATGCAATAGTTGCTAGTGTTGTGCTATCTTCTCGTGCCCAAAAAATAACCGACTACGGATAGTCAAATTAAGGAGGACGCGGTGGATTTACTCATTAGCGGCATTGCTATTTTGATAGTTTGCGCTGGCATTGGTCACGTCCTGTTTACTATTAAAGTAGCGGTTAACGCCAAAAAGCTTGATGCTCAAGAAATGTCCAGCCGAAAACACGGCCTCTTTATCGAGCATGGCATGGTTTTCAACAAACAAGACGGCTCAGGCGTAACCCCTCAGCAGAAACTGTCAGACTACTTTTACGACTCGATATCGAAATAATTACATTACTCTCAGCTTTATCAAAGGTGGGCCCATCCGGGCCCACCTTTATTTTATGGGGTTAAAAAACATGGAAGAGCTAGTTGGGGATGGAGCCAACCTCAGCCACTATAATTATGTTGCGTGGATCCCATGCCTCAGCGGAAACTTGGTTTTTGACTTCATTGCTCCATGCCTCGGCCAAAACCATACACACGTTCCGATTTTTTCAAAGACAAAGACAAACCTTATCTACTCTGAAAAAGACTGGCAGGACAAACCTGCAGACTTAACAGGCAAAACAAGCATATTACTTCGCACCGAAGAGCATGGAGAAGTTCTAACTGGCGAGATACTTCTTGCCCCATCAGGAAAAGCAGCAGCGGATTGGAAGGTCAAACTTAGACATAAGAACATTCAAGAAAAAAATAGCTCCCAAGATTTCATCAATAGCTTACCTGCTCAAAGCAGGGCAAATGTATACGTCCTGGCTTTCTCCGTGCACAAATCGGGCATTACTTTTCTATCCACGAAGAAGATCAACACCCCCGATAACGAGCCACAAAGCGCATCAACTCTCGCTCGCCAAGCCTTTTATTTTATAAAGTACTGCCTACACAGACACAAGCACCACCCAAAATCGATCGATAGCATCACCACTACTGAAGAAATTTTTTCCGATAACGACAAACGCTCCCCTGCAAAAAAAATTATTGATCAACTAATAAGATCACTTGTCGAGCTGAAACGCCTGTACTCTGACCTTGGAAAATCCGAAGGAAATAGACACATTGGGTTAATCGCCTACACGAGATCGCTCGCTCAAATTATCAAAGAGCACAAACTGGAAAAGCCAGAATACTGCGACTCCATCTTGATCTATCTTGAAAACTTTGAAAAATCTTTTTCTGCCATAAGGCAAGAACGCCATGAAAAAAGCGAGAAAAAATCCAAGTCGATCACGCTATCTCTTCAAATAACATCATTTCTTCTAGCTTCATTTTTTGCATTCACGGTTATCTCCTTCAACCTACACCGACTAAAACCAGAAAAGCATCACGGCGAAATCGAGCCCTACCCCGAATTGTTCACCACTTTTTTCTCTGATTACCTAAACATTTATAACTGGTTATTCTTAACAGCAGGAATAACACTTCTAATTCACATTTATTTCTCTGGCTGGTTCGGAAAACTCAATCGAGTCGTTGTAAAAAGCTACTTCAAACAAGAAAGGTTTAGCTACCTGCGTGCAGCAGCCCACATCCTAGGATCATTCATAATAATCTCCGCCTCTCTGTGGATATTATTTGGCAGACAATGAACCAGCAAGGTCATGAGGGAGCCAGGGTCAGGTCTTGCATCGTGCATCCCTCACTATACGGCTCACGCTCGAACGGTGCAGCCCGAAGTAATCAGCTATCTCTTTAAGGTTAAACGCCCCAATGGCATGAGCCGCTGCGATGGCGCTATTACGGTTCGGGGCCGTCGACTCAAAATCCGCCAAGGGTTGTGCCACGCGGCGTTTCTGGATCGAGCCGAAATAGGGACACGAAATAGGGAGAAATAGGGGACACGCACTATGCCCCCTCTCGCCACCTGTCTCTTATACACATCTGACGCTGCCGACGAAGAGGATAGTGTAGAT
>CAJXUM010001570.1 GCA_913060855.1 uncultured Lewinella sp.
TCTACACTATCCTCTTCGTCGGCAGCGTCAGATGTGTATAAGAGACAGGTCAGGAACAATGCTATCTTACGAGCCGAAACATTTCTAGGGGAAATGGGGGACAAGTAAAAAGCCAACTGTTTTATACCTTTGTTGGCCTCAAAATTAGGGTTATGGATATTTATTCTCGGACATCACAGTGGAAAATTTATTTGGCATTAGGGGGAATCTTGATTGTGGCGATCTCTATGGTCTACACCCAGTATTTGGCCAATCAGTTAGCCAAGCAGGAGGAAAAACAAGCGCAGTATTGGGAGACCTCGCATGAAATCGTGAACGATATGGATGAAGAGGAAGAGGATAACTGTGATTATACATTGCAGCTGATGATGATGACTGGTAATACAACTATTCCAGTCATTTTGGTCGACGAAAGAGGGAATATTATAGATGCTATCAATTTTGGAGAGGATCGAAATGGGGACCAAGAATACCTCAAGAAAATCGTTGCCCGCCAACAAAGACAAAATGTAGAGCCGATAAGGGGATTTGGTGCCGACATCTATTACTTGGAGTCTAAATTATTACGCCAATTACGCTATTACCCCTTCATTCAACTCGCACTCATTTCTGGATTTATCCTGTTTGGTTATATCAGTTTCAATTCAGCTCGAAGAGCAGAACAAAACCGGGTTTGGGTAGGCATGGCCAAGGAGACAGCCCATCAGTTGGGTACGCCTATTTCCGCTATTATTGCTTGGGTCGAGCACCTGAAATTGATTCGCGATAAGGACGAAGAAGTGATGGAGATTGTACACGATCTGAATAATGATGTAAATCGCCTAAATCTCATTGCCGATCGTTTCTCCAAGATCGGTTCTACGCCCAAATTGCAGCCCATTAATATTTACGAGGAATTGGAGAAATGCAGAGATTATATGGTGCGTCGAGCGCCGCGTCGCGTTTCTTTTGAGTTTCCACATCCCGCTGCTGGGCATGCGATCACGATGATCAACCCTCCACTCTTCGATTGGGTGATAGAAAATTTATTGCGCAATGCACTCGATGCTATGGAAGGAAAAGGAGTGATCAGAGCAACGGTTACCGAGGATAAAAATAAAATATACATAGACATTAGTGATACCGGAAAAGGCATACCCTCAGGCAAATTCAAACGGGTATTCCAGCCTGGCTTTACCACCAAGAAACGAGGCTGGGGGCTAGGTTTATCACTGGCAAAACGAATCATTCAAGAATATCATTCTGGAAAGATCTTCGTGAAGAAGTCGGTGGAGAACGAAGGCACTACCTTTTCCATTATTATGCCCAAAGGGGATCAGTCGCTGATTAAAAATAAGGCGCCATCAGCAAAGGCAAAGCCGTTGTCTTAGAGTATGTTTGGGCAATGCTTTTGGAGCAAAAAAGTGTCATTTTTTTGCTAAGACAAGGCCTTATTTGAAGCGCATATCCATAGATACGGGCAAAAAAAGAAACGAAGTATTAGCGAAAAAAGGACGTTTTAGGCCCAAATTGTGTTGCCCAATTATGCTCTTAGCGGCAAGCAGCTAAAAAAAATAAAAAAAATTGCTCTATCAGCAGGACATTTATACTTGTTAAACCCACTTAAATATGATAACGACATTTTCTGAAGAGGCAATCATCGAATCTATTGGAGCCGGCGGACATAAAAGACAGAAAGCTATCGCTTTGATATACGAAGATAAAGCCTTAAAGAACCAAATCGTTGCCTTCGTCAAAAGCCATAATGGAAACCATGAAGATGGGGTCGATGTTTTTCACGAAGGAATTATAGCATTTGATAAAAATATTCGCGGTGGAAATTATAAAGGAGAGGGGAAATTGAAAGGTTATTTGTATTCCACTTGTCGATTTATCTGGCTAAACAAATTGAAACGAAATAAGAAAATCGTATACACAGCGGAAGAATCACAATTGGATCAGGTCCTATACGAGACGCCAGAATCTTTATCCCTAGCAGAAGAGCAGAAAAAGATTATCGCTAGCCTCTTGGGCCAATTAGATCAGAAGTGTGGAAAAATTCTTGAATTATGGAAACTTTCCTACAGTATGGATGAAATAGCCCAGCAAGTAGGATTGAAAGACGGAAGCATCGCCCGTCGCCAAAAATACAACTGCTATCAAAAACTATTGCAGATTGTAGAC
>CAJXUM010001571.1 GCA_913060855.1 uncultured Lewinella sp.
CTATCCTCTTCGTCGGCAGCGTCAGATGTGTATAAGAGACAGACTCAAATTGGTAACTGCTTTGTGGCTATCGGATCCGAACGGCATTTGCTATTTGGTTTTTTTCTGGATGACACTCCACTTAGTGAGTATAGTTGTGTGGGTACGAATACCTATCAGGAATTTGGCTGGGCTTTCGTGATATTGGACAACCTCAAATTGGAAAAAATGAAGTTAGAGATTCGCTCTGATACAACGGTTTGTGCTAGGGGAAAGGTTGATTTTTCTGAATATACCGATTATTACGCCTTGCCCGAAAAACGAATTATCTGGAATGATGGGGTAGAAGGGGGAGAAAGATCATTTCCTACTTCAGATCGATATCGGTTTACGATGGTAACGAACTGTGGTTCGGTTACCTCTAATTGGATTAATGTTAAACTGGACGAATGTAAGGCGCGGGTATATGTGCCCAATGCATTTTCGCCAAATGGTGATGCAAGGAACCCTTCTTTTGTGCCAAAATTCTCAGATGACTTTGTCATTGAAAAATTGCGATTTTCTATATTCGATCGTTGGGGGCAACTGGTGTTTCAAACCCAGTCATTAGATACACCTGGATGGGATGGAACAGTGGAAGGTGCCCTGGCTAATCTAGGCACTTACATCTGGCAGCTAGAATATGGATATGTGGACGGTGAAGAGATAGTCACAAAATTGGAATATGGCGAAGTGGTACTCGTGAGGTAGTGTATGAGAAGATGTACCAGCGCTTGATAGGCTAGAATATTTTCCAAAGAGAGTATATAAGCTTCGCAAGGAGAAATTCATCACAAAAGTATCACGAAAGGTTTGTTTTTATCTTTTGAAATGACTTTGTATGTGTTGTGTATCTATCTGAATAATAGTGTTTTGCATGACAATACTTAACTAAGTGTCCTTATAAAGACAGTTGAGATAGAATTATGATTTAGAACAGATCAAAACGAGCGAAAGTGTGTTATTTTGTAGTAGCCAATCAATTACATACCAAAATCACTGAACACCGATCGCCTTATGAAAAAGATACTCACCGTCGAGGATGATAGACAGATACAGGAACTCTTCAATATTCATTTATCGGACTTAGGACACCGTATCGAGGTCGCCTTCGATGGCCGGGAAGGTTTGGATAAGGCCTTATCTAATGAATATGATTTGATCATATTGGATATTATGATGCCACATATGGATGGTATGGAAGTGTGCCGCCGGATTCGGGCAGAGGGGATTCAAACGCCGATCTTAATGCTAACTTCAAAAGCGGAGGAAATTGACAAGGTGATAGGGTTGGAGTTGGGTGCAGATGATTATATGACGAAACCTTTTGGCATTCGCGAATTTCAGGCCCGCGTGAAAGCCTTATTGCGTAGGATGGATCAGTGGAAGGCTTTGGCTGAAAAAAGAGGAGAGAATCCACCTGTTTTGAATTTTGGTGACTTGGGGATCGATATAGATAAGCGCAAAGTGACCATCCGAAATGAACGCATCGATTTATCTCCGAAAGAATTTGAATTGCTATCTCTCCTGGCTTCTAATCCTGGGAAAAGTTACAATAGAAATAAGATATTAAACCTGGTGTGGGGCTATGATTTTGATGGCTATGAGCATACGGTCAATTCTCACATCAATCGCCTTAGAGGTAAAATAGAACCCAATTTACAAACCCCCACGTATATATTGACAACTTGGGGCGTGGGCTATCGTTTCAACGAAGAGCTATCTGCCGTCTCTTAAGCCTCCCTACATTTCATTATTTAAGGCCAATTATTTACAGGAATCCTCAAGGGGCTCATTTTTAAGCTAATAGCATGTCTAAATCGAACAATTTATTGTATTGGAAAATCTCAGGTGTCTTTTTGGTCTTATTGACCATTTTGGGACTTGGATATGTGATGATTACCAGTTTTGTAGCGGAGCGTTATCACCAGGAAGTTAATCAACGCTTATATGGCTTGATCGCCGATAGTACGGCCACTAAGGTACAGATGTTGGAGAATGGGGAAATAGATAAGACCACCTTGCAAGATGTGATGCACTCGATGATGGTCATTAATCCTAGTGTTGAGGTTTACTTTTTAGACACATTGGGAGCTGTCTCTTATACACATCTCCGAGCCCACGAGACCGAGGCTGATCT
>CAJXUM010001572.1 GCA_913060855.1 uncultured Lewinella sp.
ATCTACACTATCCTCTTCGTCGGCAGCGTCAGATGTGTATAAGAGACAGTTGTTCCACTGATCCAGGGCCACATAGCACGGCTTCAAAGCCCGCTTCCGCAAATTGACCCGCCTCTGAAGCAAAGGAAGCGGAGCCCGTTTGATTTTGCCCATTGAGTGAGTTCGTGAAATCGACGATACCAGCCTCTGCAGGTGTATCTAAGGCGGGTACGAAAGGGTATTGAGGGACGGTTTCAATCTTGAATTCAGGCACTTTAGCTCGTACGATTGCTTCGCGTTCTCTACAATATTGCTCAAAATCGCTTAGAATGGCTTGCCAATCGTCGGTCGGTATAATGCGCAGATCCCATTCTAAATGACAATAATCGGCAATGATATTTGGCGCGATGCCGCCTTTGAAAATCCCAGCCTGCAAGGTTGAATGATTGGGCGAAAAGCGATCATCTATATGTCCGGCGGCGATCAAGGCTTCCATTTTATTTTCTAGCCATAAGGCCAACTTGGCTGCCTCCTGCACTGCACTAGCGCCATTTCGCACTTGGCTGCTGTGCCCCGCTCGGCTAAATACACTGGTTTCGAATACACCCATTCCCTTTTCGGCCGTCACCGTTTGCATATCCGTGGGCTCGCCAATAATCGCGAAAGCTGGGCGTTCATCATAGTGCTCACGGATAGCCTTGGCTAAGAGGGCACCAGATCGGCAGCCGATTTCTTCATCGTAAGAAAAAGCAAAATAGATTGGCTTTTTCAGGTTTGCCTTTTTCATCTCGGGTAGCATGGCCAGGCAACAAGCGATGAAGCCTTTCATATCGGTTGTGCCCCGTCCATACCATTTTTCTCCTTGTGTGGTAAGCTGGAAAGGATCTGTGTCCCAGGCTTGTCCTTCGGTGGGTACTACATCCATATGTCCCGAAAGAATAACTCCACCCTCTACTACAGGCCCAATGCGGCAATGAATCGCCGTTTTTGTTCCTTCTTCATTATCGACTTTGTGATAGGGAATTCCGGATTGATCGAGGTAGGTGCCAATGAAGTTGGCAATAGAAAGATTGCTTTGCCCACCCAATACGGGAAAGGCGACCAGTTGACTTAATAAAGTCTTGGTCTGCTGCAAATAATCGTGATTGGACATGCTTTTGTTTGTGGTATTCTCGTACCGATTTACCGCTTGTGGTACTTTCGTTTCCTATTCATTCGGATGACGGCCTTCTCGATACCTTCTGGCGATAGCGCGTACATCGGGAAAATTTGTCGAAGCGTATGAACGGTAGTAGAGCCGGCCCAATAGCGCTTTTGCATGGGATTCATCCAGGCAATCCGCGAAAAATGGCCTTTGATCTTCTGCCAGTTACCGAGGCTAGAGTAATCCAGTTCATAAGGAGCCATATCGGCATCACCAATGACAAAAACGCTGTAGTTTTTATCATCAGATATGATTTTATCG
Source organism: uncultured Lewinella sp. (assembly GCA_913060855.1). Taxonomy (GTDB): domain Bacteria; phylum Bacteroidota; class Bacteroidia; order Chitinophagales; family Saprospiraceae; genus DT-111. The sequence goes on from CAJXUM010001572.1 coordinate 1,445, forward strand.
ATCGACACAAAATCTCTCCGTCGTACGTCAGTATAGGCACCACCATAGATGGTGTTGTGGAAATAGTAAGTCTTTAGGTCATGGGCGAAACGTGTTTTCATTTTCGAAAACAGCTTGGTAACCGATTTGATATAGGGATGCATAGAATATCCACCATTATCGATCATTAGAATGACTTGAACCTTATGCTCAATTTTTTCTTTTTCAATAGGTAAAAAGATACCCCCTTGTTTCAATCCTTGTTTGATCGTTTCGGGTACATCTAATAGGACCTCTGCAGTTTCATCTTCGATCCCTTTAAGGGTAGCTAATGCTGCATCAATGTTATCATCGCGTAGAATCGACTTGGTATCAACTGGGTAATACATAGGATCTCCGACCACCCGACGCGCCATCTTCCCGCCGCCACCGCCACCCACACGAATACCGCCCATCGCTGCACCACCATGGCCATACGGCGACCGCCCACCGGTACCTATCCAATGATCACCACCTTCATGTAAGCCCTTTTGTTGCTTAGCGACGCGCTCTAATCTTTCGAGTAATTCTTCTAAATCGACATTTCGATAATCGGCGCCTTTATCTACCGTTCGTGCCCCGCCAGACTGGTTTTGGGCATCGGTATCAGGCATATCTGGATCATCCTTTTTCAGTATGTCCGAGCCCTGTCTCTTATACACATCTCCGAGCCCACGAGACCGAGGCTGATCTC
>CAJXUM010001573.1 GCA_913060855.1 uncultured Lewinella sp.
AGCGTCAGATGTGTATAAGAGACAGGCTCCTGGTACATCTTCACTCACATTCGCGCCTATGATAAACATATCTCTATAAATATGTCCTGGCGTATTTAGGTGGACATTGGGCCTACCTGCTACATCCATCTCATCTCCTAAATGAATGGCTCCGCTTTCACCGAATGAAGTAATCAACTGCCCCGTTATCGCATCCAAAGCATATAAGTGAGTACCCTTCATGCTGAGAATTCGCCCTCTTTCGCCATCATGCCAGTACATAAGCCCTCTTTGGTCGCCATCCGCCAAGTTTTCAAAAAGCGAGTCTGGATCGAAGGTCCAAAGCTGCTGTCCAGTCGCAGCATCCAAGGCCATCACGCGGCTATGCGGTGTGGGGGTATATAAGCGACCATCAACGATAAGATTATTAGCTTGATACATCGCACTGTCTCCCGTATCGAAGGTCCAGGCTACTTGGAGTTGATCCACATTTTCTTTATTGATCTGTGCCAAGTGGGAGTAGTGATTACTGCTGGGGTCTCCGAGGTAGTGTGCCCAGTCTAGATCGGCTCCCGCAGTGCGGGAAGAAGTCGTATCATTTTCACAGGCGAATAAGCCTACCGATAGGAATAGAATCAGTAAATAAGTGCTCCAGAAAGAGGTAGGCGGTTGATGGGTAGAATACATGATCTTGGATTTAGGCTAAAACTAAAAAAGGCTGAACAGGAGTCTACGCCCGTTCAGCCTTTTTATTGAGTACATTTATTTGCTTACACTAATGCTGGCTCTGCATCCTTCCCTTTATTCTTCATCCAAAAATAAAGAATAGTGAATAGGACGATCAGTACAGCAGGGAACATTACCATAGTTCCTAGCGTTGCTTGTCCAGCAAGTAATTCTAATTCATCACCAGTAACACCCGTAGCTGCTACTTTGGCTTTATCAGAATCGATCCATCCACCAATGATAGGCTGGAAGATCGAAGTGGAAAACATACCTACTGCACCAATGATTGACATACCAAATGCACCACTTTTAGGGATATACTCGGCAATAAAACCAATCATGTTTGGCCAGAAATAAGCAATACCTAATGCATAGATTATTGCTGCTACATAAGCCATACCACCTGTTTGGGTACTGAAGAGGAATACACCAATTGTCGCTAAAATAGCCGAGCCTAAGAGTACCCCAGTTGTATTGAACTGATGCACCATTTCTCCACCAAAGAAACGAGCCACGGCCATGAGTCCAGTAACGAGTGCCAAAATGAGCATAGGTTGAGCACCACTCTTTGCCAAAATTAGACCGACCCATTGTTGTGGTCCAAACTCGGAAATCGCAGTTAATGCCATACAAGCAAACATAAAGATGAACAAAGGCGAGATCATGGCCTGTAGATTACTAGAGATAGACGAGGCGTCTTCCACTTTGGCTTTTGGCCAGTCCTGTCCATAGAAGAGATAGGCATAAATGACCGTTGGAATCATAATCACCCAAATTTGCGATTCCCAGCCAAAGTTGGCATCGGTCATAAATTTAGATACCAAGCTTCCGATTACGATACCACCAGGAAACCACATATGGAAACGATTCATCATCTTGCTCATCATGTTTCCTTCATAGGTATCTGCAATCATTGGATTACAGGCCGCTTCGGTACAACCATTACCTAATCCAATCAAAAGCGTAGAAATCAATAGTCCGGCATAACTACCAGAGTAGATCGTCAAGATAATACCTAAGGCATGTGCCAAAAGGGCAAACTGCATGATACGCTTACCTCCAACAGTATGGTAGACTAAACCACCAATTACCATCGAAATCGGAAAGCCCAAAAACCACATGGAGTTGATGAAACCCAATTGCTCCCCGGATAAATTTAGTTCTTCTCCTAGCTGCGGAAGGATACCTGCTCTGATACTAAAGGACAAGGCGGTAGTTATCAAGGCAAAACAACTACCATAAAAAAGTCTTTTCTCGTTCGTCATTGTTTGTTAGATTTTTCATTTTGTGTATAGATAACCGCCATGAGATTTAGCCTAATAAAAGGCATTAGAAAATCAAGGGTTATCTCCGTACAAGACTTTGATCGCGTGTGGATCAAAATCACGGACTAACATAGCAATTAAGATTCTGTCTCTTATACACATCTCCGAGCCCACGAGACCGAGGC
>CAJXUM010001574.1 GCA_913060855.1 uncultured Lewinella sp.
GGTCTCGTGGGCTCGGAGATGTGTATAAGAGACAGAGATAAGCCAGTCAGCCATAGCACCTTACCTTTCTGCCCGAGGCGTTGCTCTCGCTCTTGTCGACTCAGCAGTCGATCAAATATGGGATGGATGTTATTGTCTGCCAAAGCGTAAAGATGTTTATGCGGTTAATAACAATATGGCTTCTTACAAAGTTGATGAGCCTATTCATCAGCTTGAAAGCCACGTCGCATTTTCCCAAAGGATATTCGTAACCACAAGCGTTCATGAAAATAGTAAATAATCAACTTTAAGAACAATTCTAGGCCAGCCACCAAGCTCGACTTCTGTAGTACGTCTTCACAACCCGATCCTTTAAAAACCCAATAGGCTAAAATAAAAGTCGTGCTCGTAGCTATTATCCGCCAACTGACGGCCTTTAGAATACTTCGCTGCTTAGATTCTTTCATAATTGATACAATAATCAAAGATGTAGTAGTGAATCGTTGTTCAAAGTGTTACAAAAGAAAAACCAAACCTAATCAGGGATTAGGTTTGGTTAGGCGGCCCAAAGTTAGCCTTTTATTGAAAAAAAGGAAACTCATCCGTAAATTTCGGAAAACACATCTTACATTTGCATCATACAAACCCCAGCAAGAGTCAATAATATTATTGTTCAGAACGTTAATCTCATTTGTTTTCCCAAAAAGCGACTCAAGTCCCATGAAAAATCACTTAGTACTCTTCTGCTTATTGCTGGGTATGCAATTCTCTCATGCTCAATCTTATGATTTTGGATTGTTCCTTGGCACTTCCTTCTATGAAGGTGACATAGCCCCAACAGCCTACAAAGATTACCTCAAGACATTCAATCCTGCCTTTGGCTTCTCAGTTAGAACCCTACCCGAAAGACGATTTTCTATCCGGTTCGGTTTCAATTATGGTACAGTTTCCGGCAGTGATACCTTGCGTGTTTCTACTAGAGATCGGCGAATTACCTTCCGCACAAGGATTTACGAAGCCTACGGCGTAGTGGAATGGAACTTTGCCTATTGGAAACCTGGCGAGGGCGTTTTCTCAGTGACCCCCTATTTTATGGGTGGGATCAATGTTTTTCGCTTTAATCCACAGGCCCCTTTCGAAGGACAATGGATTAACCTCCAGCCTCTAGGTACAGAAGGGCAAGGATTGCCTGGCTTTGAAAAAAATTACTCTCTTACTGAAATCGGTATACCTATCGGCGGCGGTCTACGATTGCAATTATCTAAACATGTCACGATGAGCTTCGAGCTTAGTGCTCGGAAATTATTTACAGATTACTTGGACGATGTAAGTGGTACGCAGTTTCTTTACAATGATGTAAAGAGAGGGAATGGAGCATTAGCGGCTAAATTGAGTCTACCAGGTTTCGAGGAAGGAGGGCAAGATATTCTGGATACGGAAGTAAGAGGCAGCCCAGCCAAAGACTGGTACTACATGGCTGGTGTGACCCTTGCCTATCGATTTAGCTCTTCTTTCTATTATTACCAAGGGAAGCCCGTCATTGGCTGCCCACGATTCTAGATCGGCATCATAATGATGGTAAATGAAGAAACTCCTGCCTGGCAGTTAGGTTAGCCAAACAGGAGTTTTTTTATTTAAGTCCTTATGTTGCTTTATGCAAATCGTTCTTCTCGATGCGACTTAGGTGTTAAACCATGACTATCGCAGTATTTCTGATGACGAGCTTCTGCCAACCAGAATGTTCCAGCGGGCTCTAGCGTCGTAGCCACCTTATACCCCTTTGCATGTAGAGTATCAACTAGGGCTTGTGCCTTCAATCGCTGATCCTCGTCTTGGTAAAAAATAGCAGAACGATATTGTCCTCCCTTTTCTTGCCGATCAATAGTAGGATCATGTATTTCAAAAAATAGCTTGGCCAATCGTTCATAGGAGGTAATAGTTGGATCATAAGTCACCTCCACCGCCTCAGCATGCCCGGTTGTCTTGGCACAAACTTCTTGATAGGTGGGTGACTCTTTATGTCCTCCAGTAAATCCTACTCTAGTCGCTACTACTCCTTCTTGTTGTGCCAGGAAGTATTCTTTACTCCAAAAACAGCCTGCCGCAAAAACCGCCTTTTCTAAAGGCTTCTCAGCAGGTTTGAGTCTGTCTCTTATACACATCTCCGAGCCCACG
>CAJXUM010001575.1 GCA_913060855.1 uncultured Lewinella sp.
AGATCAGCCTCGGTCTCGTGGGCTCGGAGATGTGTATAAGAGACAGGCTTATACCTATGCGGTCGTATTGTCTCATGATCCCAAAATAGATGATAATGCACTGCATTTATTGTTACCCTCAGAGGTAGCTTATATCGGAGCCTTAGGAAGTAGCAAAAATCAAGCTAAACGGGTGAATCGCATGCTTAAGGCTGGTTTTTCTGAAGAAACTATTGCCAAAATAAAAGGCCCAATAGGTCTAGGCATTAATGCCAAGAAACCCAAAGAGATCGCCTTGAGCATCATGGCAGAAATTATTAGTGTACAGAATGCGTATTTGTAGCCGTTTTAGGGATAGAATGATGTAAAATAGATTTTGAGAAAAGTAGGACCAGCTATTGCTTTTTAAGCGTTTTTCATTGAAATTGTTTTAAACGAGTGCCATATAGGGCCTTACGACTTTTATAGACAAAACGAAATATACACTGGGGCCAACGCATCAAAGCTATGCATTGAATTTGTGAAATGGCGAAGTTGAAGTAGCGGTATTTTGACTAAAAACGAGTACGAGTTTATGTTTTTCATATCGAATGGCTACATACAAAGCACTCCACCTCTTCACCACCTCACCTTTTCACTGCTTTAACTTAGCATTCTGATGCGTTTGTCCTGAAATATACACCACTTTAAAACAAGCAACCTATGCAAAATGTACTGTACCAACTCGGCGTACGGGATGACAGCCTATCTGTCGAAGAAAAAGCCTTTCTAGATCAAAATGGCTACCTCAATCTAGGCCAACTCTTATCTCCAGCAGAAATAGAAACGATTAAGCAACGGATCGAATTTTTGCTAGCGAAAGAAGGAGAAGCAGCTGGCTCCGAATTAGCGGCTTCTGCAAATATTCGCTACCCTAAAGAATTGGGATCTGATCGCTTGGCTGATTTAGTGAATAAAGGGCGAGAATTTGATGTTTTTTATACCCATCCAAAAGTCCTCGCAGGCACTGCCCATGTGGTCGGACAGGAACTCAAGCTTTCTTCGCTGAATTATCGAGCGGCCAAACCAGGAAAAGGCCTGCAGGGCTTACACGTAGATTGGCATGAAGCCGTCGAGCCAGGAGACTATAAAGTATGCAACTCTATTTGGTTATTGGATGACTTTTACAAAGCCAATGGCGCCACCCGCCTCGTGCCCGGGACCCACCTCAAAGCCGCCCTCCCACAAAATGTAATGACTAATCCATTGGAGCCTCATCCTGATGAAATAGTGATTGAAGCCCCAGCGGGAAGTGTATTTATCTTCAATTCTCATGTATGGCATGGGGGGACAACCAACACGACGGGAAGCCCTAGAAGGGCGATCCATAGCTACTTCTGCCGAGCCGATCAAGGCCAACAAACAGATCAGAAAAAGTATATTTTGGAAGAAACTTTGCAGCGAATACCACAGGCGGCTAGAGAAGTGCTAGCGGTGTGATTCCAAGCGGCTTGGGCAGGCTCCTAATTCAGCGCGCCTACTACTAGATATTTAGAAGACAGAAGCGAGAAAAGGGACTGCTGGGGTGGGGCTTCTGCCTCATATCTAGCTAATCTCTCGTCTGGCTTCTACCTTCTCTCTTCTGTACTCTACCCCTATCGATTAATCACATTCTTGAAGCGAGGCCGACGCGGCTGTACATCCCCCAATCGCTCCTTCTTCACCTTTTCATAATCAGAGTAATTTCCTTCAAAGAAAACCACTTCTGAATCTCCTTCAAAGGCAAGAATATGCGTAGCCAAGCGATCGATAAACCAACGATCATGCGAGATTAATAACACACAGCCCGCAAAGCTGTCCAATGCATCTTCCAAAGCCCGAAGCGTATTGATATCAATATCATTGGTAGGTTCATCCAGCAGTAGTACGTTACCACCTTCCTTCAAAGTCATGGCCAAGTGGACCCTATTCCTTTCTCCACCCGAAAGCAGACCAATTTTTTTCTGCTGATCGGTTCCGGCAAAATTAAACTTACTGATATAAGCACGGGCATTCACCGTCGTATTCCCAACCGTAATCAATTCATTGCCTTCCGATACTACCTCGTAAACCGTTTTTTCTGGTAATAGTGCTTCATGCGACTGGTCTACATCTGTCTCTTATACACATCTCCGAGCCCACGAGACCGAGGCTGAT
>CAJXUM010001576.1 GCA_913060855.1 uncultured Lewinella sp.
GTCTCGTGGGCTCGGAGATGTGTATAAGAGACAGACCTACCCTATCCCATTGGTAATCACCCAATCGGAAGTTTCCTTTCGCGAATTCGGCATCTATGCCACACCTAGCTTCTTCGACATCTTTTCATGGAAATGGCTCCAGGGAGATACCACCACCATCCTCGCCTCCCCCAATTCGATCTTGATTTCTGCCTCCCTGGCTGAAAAGTTCTTTGGCCGCGATGGAGTAGAGAAAGGCCAAGCCTTGGGTCAACTCATAGAACATAATACAGAAGGACTCCCCCCCTTTATGGTCGCTGGCATATTTGAAGATATTCCGAGTCAATCTTCTCTCCAATTTGACTTTGTTCTCCCCATGGAGGTCTATGAAAAGAGAAATGGCTGGCTGTCCGATTGGAATAATAGCGGTATCCGCATCTTTACCCAATTGCAGGAAGGGGCTGATATCACGGTATTGAATGAAAAAATAAAGGATGTCCAAAATGAACACATTGAGCAGTTCCGTAGCGATATCTTCTTGCAGGCCTATGCCGATCAACACCTATATTCCTCTTTTAAGAATGGTAAACAAGCGGGCGGACGCATACTCTATGTTAGGATTTTTGGGATCGTCGCTCTTTTTCTGATTCTGATTGCTTGTATCAACTTCATGAATTTATCTACTGCCCGGGCCTTGCAACGAGTTAAGGAAATCGGGGTGCGAAAAGCCATTGGCGCGGAGCGACGATTACTGGTAAGCCAGTTTATGAGCGAGTCTTTCTTGTTGATCTTTATTGCTTTTGTATTTGCGCTAACGCTGGTGTTGTCAGCAATGCCGATCTTCAACGACTTGACCGACAAAAATATCTCCCTGGCTGACTTTGGCACTAATACCTTATTGTTATTCGCAGGGATTGGCCTACTCACGACCCTCTTGGCGAGCAGTTATCCAGCCTTATATTTATCCTCTTTCAATGCGGTCCAGATTATCCGCGGTACATTTAAACAAAGTATTGGCAGCGCCCGACTTCGACAAGGCCTAGTGGTTTTTCAATTCAGTATGTCTATCCTGCTGATCGTGGGTGCTTTGACGGTACACCAACAGATCAATTATATTCAATCCAAAAACCTAGGACTGGATCGAGAAAATGTCCTATACCTACGACTCGAAGGCCCTATTGGAGAACAGTATAATACACTCAAAGAAGACTTGCTCGCAGCACCTGGAGTCGCCGCTGTTAGTGCCACCAGTTCTAGTCCGCTAGAAGTAGGCTCCAATACCCACTCGGTACGCTGGCAGGGAAAAGATCCAGAAGGCCAAGTGTCTATGCATATTCTTTCCGTCAATTTCGACTTCATCGATTTGATGAAAATGGAAATCGTAGACGGACGTGATTTTGATGTTAGCTATGGTACTGATTCCGTCAATTATATCATCAATGAAACCGCACTAAAGACGATGGGTTTTGAAGACCCATTGGGCCAACAACTCAGTTTTTGGGGAAATACCGGAAATATCGTCGGTGTCGTCAAGGATTTTCACATGTCTACGCTCTATTCCGAAATTGAGCCCACGATTATCCAACTTCGCCCTCGCAATACCTACTGGTTATACCTACGCACGGAAGCTGGCCGCACCGCCGAAGCTATCAGTAGCCTGGAAACCGCCTACGAACGCTTCAATACAGATTATCCATTTGAATACCAGTTTTTGGATGAAAGCTTCCGAGAAACTTACCGCAGCGAACATACCATCGGCACCCTTTCCTACTATTTTACAGGCTTTGCGATGTTCATCGCTTGCTTAGGTTTGATTGGCCTTGCTGTCTATACCGGTCAACGAAGAATGAAAGAAATCAGTGTGAGGAAGGTCATGGGTGCTTCGCTAGGGCACTTGGTATTTCTTTTGTCCAAAGACTTTATGATTATGATTTTCCTGGCGTTCCTACTCGCCAGCCCACTCGCTTACTTTCTGATGGAAGACTGGCTTAGCCATTTCGCCTATCGTATTCCTGTAGGCCTTGGCGTGTTTATCTGGGCAGGCATCGCCACCTTGCTCATTGCCCTATTGACTGTTGGTTTTTATATTTTCAAAATAGCCATCAGCAACCCAGTACAAGCACTGAAGTCGGACTGTCTCTTATACACATCTGACGCTGCCGACGAAGAGGATA
>CAJXUM010001577.1 GCA_913060855.1 uncultured Lewinella sp.
GCAGCGTCAGATGTGTATAAGAGACAGATTTATAACCCGTGGCGTCAATTAACAAACCCAATAAAATGATCCAGATGGCAATAGGTAAAAGAATCTGCACTTTGGTATTAATCATACTTTCCATGTCTTCCGGCCAGTTATTTGGCCAGGCTAATGTTTTCGATATTACGCAAGCTAATATTGAAACTTGTGATGGTACCTTTGTCGATAGTGGTGGATTATTTGGTGAGTATGGTTCAAATGAGAATTATACCACGACGATTTGTCCAGATATACCCGGTCAGTATATTCGACTGACTTTCAATTCAGGGCTTGAGCTGGATACGCTAGAACAATTCATCATATTTGACGATATCACGACCACTCCTGATAGACGACTTGTGGATGTAGAGGAATTCGAGGACCCATCCAATCCTTTCATTGCCCAAGCCACAGCAGTTAATCCAACGGGCTGCCTAACGATCGTATTTACATCCAATGAAAGTGGCGAAAGCGCGGGTTGGACTGCAGATATTGAATGTACAAGGCGTTGCCAGTCGATTGAAGCTGTTTTATTAAGTGCTGACCCCATCATTAACCCTCCAGATACAGGCTACCTTGATATTTGTCCAGGTGGTGCCGTTCAGTTATCTGGACAAGGTATATATTCTCAGAACAATTTATTCTATGCGCAGTCTGACCTCACCTCTACTTTCTTATGGAATTTTGGAGACGGTACGGAAGCGGTGGGTCCCAATGTCACACACATATATGATGATCCGGGTGGGTACGTCATTCAACTTACGATCAATGACCAAGAAGGCTGCCGGAATTTTAACTTCATTACGCAACGAGTACGGGTAGCTCCTTACCCGAGTTTTGAGACCTTCACAGAATTTGATGCACAGACTTGTAGTAATGACACCATTATGCTAAAAGCTTCTATGGAACCTAATGGAAGTGGAAATGTAGTTGCTACGGCAGGAGAAGCAGGTTTTCTCGCTGGTGGGGTTAGATCTGATTCTTTAGCGCTGCCGGATGGTACGGGTGTTGTTTATGAGACGAGTATCCTTTTAACTGATTTTGCCACGGGACAAACGCTGGATGATGTAGGAGATATCGAGAATGTTTTTGTCAATATAGAACACTCTTGGATGTTTGACCTTGATGTTTTCTTACGTTGTCCAAATGGGACAGAAATTACCTTGCAAGATCAAACCTTTGATATTGATGCGGTATTTCTGGGTGAGCCAATTGACGGGGATGAGAATATTCCCAATTCGGTGGGTGTTGGTTATGATTATTTTTGGGTGGGTGACCCCAACCTTTCCACCTGGCGGGAGTATTGGGTACTAAATGATCCAGAAACTTTGCCTTCCGGAAATTATCGGCCTTCAGAAGACTTTGATGACCTTCTAGGCTGTCCTTTAAATGGAGAATGGACGATTGTAGTCCGAGATCTCTGGGCGGTAGATAATGGTTGGATTTTTGAATGGGGGATTAATTTCAATCCGCTTATTTATCCAAAACTAGAAAAATTCACGGTCCCGCTCGTTGACTTGGCCTGGACTCAAAACTCCTCTTATCTCTATAATTCTCCCGACTCGATTGCTGATGTTCTGCCATTTGCCGGCAGTGAAAGTTATACCTTGAATGTAACAGACGAATTTGGCTGTACAACTGATACGACCATAAATATAGTCGTGCTGCCCAATAATCATCCAGATTGTAGGGATTGCCAAGAGATCATTCAAGAAACGGCGGATATATTACAGTGTGATCCCGAAAGTGTTAGTTTTGATGTAGATGCCAACCTTCCTACTGCTGAATCCTTGACCTTTTCTTCCTCTCCTAATCATCCCATCGGTCAGGCCAATAGCCCTCCAAGCGACCCTTATTCTAGTTTCTTGGCCGTAAATGGAGTTCGCCCGATTGATTTAAATAGTCCCTTTACCCAGATAAGTTCAATTTGTATGGACATAGAAACAGATTGGACGGATGACCTCGAAATATACTTGGTTGCGCCGAGCGGCGAAATTTTGGAACTCAGTACCAATAATGGCGGTGGTGGACAAAATTATACTAACACTTGTTTCACCCCTAATTCCTTTAGTAGCATTACTACTGCTGTCTCTTATACACATCTGACGCTGCCGACGAAGAGGATAGTGTAG
>CAJXUM010001578.1 GCA_913060855.1 uncultured Lewinella sp.
CGAGATCAGCCTCGGTCTCGTGGGCTCGGAGATGTGTATAAGAGACAGGTCCTTTATCTGACTGACCCCAAGGGGATGGATCGAAAAATGAGGCGCAGCATCCTGGATGGCTTAGCGGCACTAAATGAACAAAACTTAGCCGCCTATGGCGATCCGGAGATCAATACGCGCATTTCCCAGTATGAAATGGCCTATCAGATGCAAATGAGTGTGCCTGAATTAACAGACTTCTCAGGTGAGCCTTCTCATATTCTGGACATGTATGGCCCCGATGTCCACCGACAAGGCAGTTTTGCCTATAACTGCCTCATGGCTCGCCGCTTAATTGAACGAGGAACGCGCTTTGTTCAGTGTATGCACGCCGGATGGGACCAACATAAAAACCTCAACCATCAATTGAAAATCCAATGTGATGATACCGATGCTCCTAGTGCCGCCTTGGTCAAAGACCTTAAGCAAAGGGGATTGCTGGACGATACCTTAGTCATTTGGGGAGGTGAATTTGGCCGCACTCCTTTCTTACAGGGTCGCATTGAAAAGCGGGAAGTCTGGGGTAGAGATCATCATCCTTACGTGTTCTCGCTTTGGATGGCAGGCGCAGGGGTGAAACCAGGCATCAGCTATGGCAGTTCGGATGAATTTGGGTTTAATCCGCAAGAAAACCCGGTCCACGTTCATGATTTTCAAGCTACGCTGATGCATCTAATGGGTATCGACCACGAACGATTCACCTTTAAGCACCAGGGGCGCCGGTTTAGACTGACGGATGTTCATGGGCATGTGGTCAAAGATATTCTGAGTTAATACCCGTCGTCGCAAGTGAGAAATCTATCTGGCTAGCTAGACAGGCACCTGCAAGGACGGGTATTCGCCATTAAGAACCTCCTATCTCGCTTTGCTGAGCCATTTCTTAATTACGTCCGCTTCTTTTTTGGCCGAATAGTATTTGATTTGTTGGCCATCGACCATTTCTCCAAAACGAATATCGTTTTTGGGATACCTGCGCTTATAGCCTGTCAGCTGATCCGATATCATTTCTACCATCGGGCGATTGATCAATCCTGCTTTTACTGCTTTTTGAACATTGAAATAGTAGGCGCCTTGAGGCCTAGATCGCCATAAAGGCATGATTTGATAGGGCGTGATTCCATTTTCGATTAAAAAATCGCCATCAATCCAATGCATTTTTTCAGGCATGGTAGTGGCATGAATAAGGCTTGATACATAATCTTTGAAGGGTGTGGGCTGGCCAGCCACATTATAGGAGCCGTATATTTTTGATGCCGAGCAATGCACCATAAAGTTGACCAAGCTAGGCACATCCGTAACTTGCATGTGATGATGCTCCACCTTGGGCAAGAGTATTTCTCCTCCCTGATAGAATCTAACCGGCCAAAATGGCTCAGAATCGGGATTACCTGGACGGTTAACCCGAATACTTTTCATCCCATGCGACCGATAGATCGTGAAATTGCTGATCCGCTCCCGAATAGCTTCTTCTGCAAAGGTCTTTCTAATGGCATACCTAAATTCTTCACTGATGGTAGTGGGGAATTTGGGAAGCGGATTCAAAGGCTCCGCTTCTTCGATAAACTTTCCATCCCATTTGTCATAGACAGAAACAGTGGAGATGTAGTGGTAATGCCCAAACTGTCCCTTAAATTCTTCCAAGAAGTCTGACACCGCTTTCGGCGATTTTTGCCAAGTATCGACCACGATATCCCAGTAAGTGTCTTTATACTTTTTATCTATGGCTTTCAGCCCCTGCTTATTCTCTTGTTCTCGATCACAAAGGATGAGGGGTAGTTGTTGAAACAGATGTGTGTTCGTTTTGCCCCGATTCAATAAGGTGACTTCGTAGCCTGATTTTAAGAAGGCCTCGACGATGGTGGGTCCCAAAAATCCTCTCCCACCGAGTATCAGTACTTTTTTGTTAGCGCCATTAAAGTCGGTACTAGCTAAAGCCTTAAGTGGGTGCAGGAAAGCCAAGGCTGAAACCGTCCCTGCCGTTTTGATAAAATCTCTCTTGTCCATAATATTCGTCTGGTTTTAGTTCACTTCAGCAAATATTAGGACTTTGGACAGGACAATGGACCCGCTTAATCTGTCTCTTATACACATCTGACGCTGCCGACGAAGAGGATAGTGTAGA
>CAJXUM010001579.1 GCA_913060855.1 uncultured Lewinella sp.
CTTCGTCGGCAGCGTCAGATGTGTATAAGAGACAGGTATATACTGTACTTGAAGAAGGTTTGGAAATCCAAACACCTTCGGCGTCAGTATAATCTACAGTAAATCTCCATCCTGCATTGTAATCCCAAAGACTTGCTGCTTCCCAGCTCGTCTCTTTCTTTCAATTTCACCTTAAGGAGCTTTGAGAAAACGAATTATTAATACCTAATTCGAGCTAATGAAATTATTGATACCCTTTGGTTTTCTTATTCTATCCACGCTTTTTCAATTCTCTACTTTACATGCCCAATTCAGTGGCATGGCGCCTTTTCGTCCCGAACAAGGCGGGCTGCTCATCAATGAATTTTCAAATGGAGAAGGCGGAAATAATGTCAAGGAATATATAGAGTTGGTGGTCGTTGGATCGACAGATGCGCCACAAGCCCCAGTCGACCTCGAAGGTTGGATCCTGGATGATAATAATATTGCGATATCGGGACAAGGAAGTGCCACCGGGCATCTCATTTTTGGCGATTGTTTCTCCGCTGTCAACCCCGGTTCTATTATTGTAATCTATAACGGCTTGGACCGCAACCCTTCGCTCCCGCCAGATGACCCAACGGACGCGGATCGTGACGGAGTGTATGTCCTTTCTCATACTGATGACTGTTTGCGGGGCTGTAATACTACGCCCTCTTCCTCCTCTTCCGTCTACTGCCCCTGCCCCGATACGGGAGAGGATCTGCCCGCTTGGCCTTTGGGCTTGCGAAATGGAGGTGATGTAGTGCAAGTGCGAGATCGCTGCGAGTCCGTAGTACATGCCATATATTGGGGTGACATTTCGATCACATCAGAAGTCATGAATAGTCCCACCTCTATCAATATGGGGACACAGAGTCAATCGGGTCGTTTAATCGCTTTCGTCAATAATAGTGATGATAACTGGAACGATGCCTCCAATTTCGACATCCTCGATTTCAATACTAACGAAACACCCGGTGCTGCCAATTCGGTAGCTAATGCGGATTTCCTCACCGCCCTGACCAATGGGACGGCCACTAGTAACGGCACGATTTCGGTATGTTATGATACCGATGCAGGCGACTTAGTCTTGCCCGTAGACGCTGGCTTCTTTACCTCCCCCATCGAACTTTGCAGTGGAGAAGATATTGGGCCCTTTCAAGTCTCTTATCTAGAGGCCGATGAGAATGAACCTGATGCACCAGGCTTTAATTATGAATATGCCTTTATCCTCACCCAGGATATCAATCGGATTTTTACCATTTTGGATTTTAATACGGATGGCGATTTCGATTTTTCAGGCTTAGACCCTGGCACTTATCAGATCTGGGGCTTTTCTTTTATACAAACCAATGGGCAAATTAGTGTCACAGATTTCCTAGGTAGTGGCTTTACCAATCTGAATGAGATTGAGGCCTATAGTGAATGTGGATACGATGGAGATATAGACAATTTGGATGCGCTGGGAAATGCCGTGAGCGTGGTCATTTTTGAAGGTTTTGCTAATGATATAATTCTTTCCCCATTTGTGTTGTGTGAAGAGAGTAATGGCGAAGCTACCTTTGATTTGACTACTTATAATGATAGTATTTCTACCGAATTAGAAGTGACCTGGTACAAGGATGAAGAAACAGCGGCCGAAGTTGATCCCGCCAATAGCTTTTTATCCGCCTCGACTACTGTCTTCGCGGCGGTTGATAATGATTTTTGTGAGTCAGAGCCTATTCCCTTAGAATTGATTGTTATTGAGCAAGCGGTGCTAAATACGCCTTCTCTACCCTTTCAGCGCTGTGAGGAAAGCAACGGCCAAGCAACCTTTGACCTAACTACACTGACCGATTCTATTATTGTTGAAAATGCGACTACCCTTGTTTGGTTTGAAGACCAAGCGGGCAGTATTCCTATCGATGATCCCGCGTCCTTCCTCAGTGCCAATACCACGGTCTTTGCTACGGTCGAAACCGATATATGTATTTCAGAATTCATTCCGGTTGTTTTGGAGGTCAATTCCATCGCAGCGGTTAGCTTGAGCATTGCTCAAATTGTCATTTGCGAAGGGGCCAATACCGGTGCTTTGACCCTCACGACATCCGACCCATTAGATCCTGTCTCTTATACACATCTGACGCTGCCGACGAAGAGGATAGTGTAG
>CAJXUM010001580.1 GCA_913060855.1 uncultured Lewinella sp.
ATTTATACCTATTTTAACCAGGAATGGGGCGTAGCAGGTGCTGAAACCTACAATCGCGGCTACTTGGCAAATGGAGAGGCTGTTGAGGGGTGGGGAAAGGAAAACTCCTGGTTTATGGCCATGAAGGGTATTACCGAAGGAGGCGCCAAACGCACCCAAGCCTATCTTGATTTCATCAATGAACGATTGGAGTCTAAAGATGATATCCCAGACAATATTGAAGCCATAAGCTATATTCCAGAGACCTTTTTCCTTCATCACCAGAATGAAAGGGGATGGAGATGGATGAAGCATATCATGGATAACCTGAAGCAAGATCACGCGCATCAAACCGCCACTGGTAGAAATGGAGATTATCCTGAGGTATCTTATGTCTTGATCCGTAATGTAGTAGGAGATCTTTTGGGGCTTGTTCCGAATGCCAAAGAGAATTCAGTAACTACACTATCTCACCTTCCTACTGAGGTGGAACAGCTGAAGGTAGATCAGATTAAAATGGGCCAATCGTACCTTTCGGTAGAACAGGAGAAAAGTAATAAAACGAGTCTCCACTATCACAAAGGAGGGAGTGCCTTATCTTGGCGAGCAGGATTTCCAGGTTCCTATGATTATTTGTTTGTCAATGGCAGTAAGCAAGCCTGCTCTGTGGCAAATGACTATGGTCAAACCTATTCCTATGTCGAAGTAGCATTGGAGGTAGGGGAGACAGCCACTGTATCCACAAATCCGTAAATTCTGGGCTTGAAGAGCAGAAGTAAGCCTGAGCTGGGGGTTCAATAAAAAGAACGATAAACCACTAACATAATAAAATGATTAAGAGTAACTATTCTAAGCAATCGCCAAGGGGGAAATCCATAAAAAGCAAGCTGGTATTATTATTAGCTTCCCTTATTATATTAGCGAATTGTTCAACAAAAAAAGAAGATAGCGTGGCATCAGATGAGACAAAATTGGAGGTTTTTAAGGAAGGTTCATTTGGTTATGATCTTAACTTTCTGGAAAAGCATAAAGAGGTAGTCCTGTTGAAAAGCCAGGATGGGCAGTCACAATTGGTGGTATGCCCAGCGTACCAGGGGCGAGTGATGACCAGTACCGCAAACGGTATGGAGGGTTATAGCTTTGGTTGGTTAAACCACAAATTGATCTCCTCAGGTGAAGTGTTAGCGCAATTCAATCCAATAGGAGGGGAGGAACGGATTTGGTTTGGGCCTGAAGGCGGTCAGTTTTCTTTATTCTTCAAGCCGGAGTCAAGCTTTGATTTTGACAAATGGCAAGTGCCTAGCGAGATAGATACCGAACCATTTAGCATAACAAGTAAAGCGCAAAAGGAAGTGGTTTTTGAAAAAGCGATGAAGCTTGAAAATTACTCTGGGACAACCTTTGATTTGAATATACAACGCACGATCAAGATATTGGAAAAGGAGCAAGCCGGAGCCAACTTGGCCATGAGTATTCCAGATGATATCAAAATGGTAGGTTTTGAATCGGAAAATATATTGACGAATAAAGGGACTACGTCCTGGGACAAAAACTCAGGCGCCTTGTCTATCTGGATATTAAGTATGCTTAACCCTTCACCTAACACCACCATAATCGTTCCGTTCAAAAAAGGCGAGCCATCCGAATTAGGTAAAATTGTGACAGATGATTACTTTGGAAAAGTACCCGCTGACCGACTGATCGTAAAAGAAGAGGTCTTGTTTTTCAAAGCAGATGGAAAAATGAGGAGTAAAATTGGAGTGTCCCCAAGCCGGGCAAAACCGCTTATGGGCAGCTATGATGCTGACAATAAGGTGCTCACCGTCGTACAATTTAGCTTGCCTCAAGACCAGATCAACTATGTCAACTCCATGTGGGAAATACAGGATAAACCCTTTGAAGGTGATGCCATCAATGCCTATAATGATGGGCCATTGGAGGATGGAAGTCAAATGGGGCCTTTTTACGAATTGGAGAGCTCTTCACCGGCAGCCTTTCTTCCCCCTGGCGAAGGACTAGTGCATTTTCACCGTACCTATCATTTCCAGGGGAATAATGAGGTGCTGGAAAAGTTATCTACCGCCTTGTTTGGATTGGGATTAGATGAGATTATGTCTGTTTTGTAACTGTCTCTTATACACATCTCCGAGCCCACGAGACCGAGGCTGATCT
>CAJXUM010001581.1 GCA_913060855.1 uncultured Lewinella sp.
GACAGATCATAGGTAGGTTTTACGCCCATTTTTTATCTAAGAATGAATTTTTGAAGAAAAAGCGGTTTCCAGCTTCTTGTTCTCTCGAATAATAGCGAAGCAATCATTTTAAAACAACTTCTTCATAGTATAGAGATAATCTGATAGTTAGGGAGGATTAAAGCAAATATTTTCCCTCGAAAATAAGCTATCACAATAGGCTAGTGTGTCAGGTATAGCTGCACTTTGGGGATAAATAGCATCCCCTGTCTCTATCCGGTCTAGTCGGTCCAGAAATACCTTTTATTGGGCCCAATACCGGCAAAAGTTGTATCTTCATTGATTATTTACATCAAACATAATACCATGAAATCTTTATCTACCAGATCAAGCGTCCTACTAGTTGTTCTTGCGCTTGTGTTTCTGGCTTGCTCTGGCAATGAAAGTAACACAGGAGCTACTCAGACACCAGCGACTTCCACCACACCTGCCGTTCCTCTTCAGAATACAACAGCGATAGGTACCGGAGTTGATCATTATACTTGTCCTAATGGCCATACAGGCGCAGCCGCAGCCGGTAGTTGTGCCACTTGTGGCATTGCTTTGGAGCATAATCCTGCTTACCATAATAATGACGCGACCACTACCCCTGAAATTTCAACGACACCAGCTACCCCTACGACAGCTAGTCCTGCTCAAAACGCAGCGGGTGCTTATCATTATACTTGTCCAAACGGGCATCCAGGAGCTGGCGGAGCGGGCAATTGCTCTTCTTGTGGTACGGCTTTAGCACACAATCAAGCCTACCATGATGCACCTGGCGCTCCTGCTACACCTGGCGCAGTGACTCCAGCTGCTGGAGCTGGTTCTACGTTTGCTCCGATGCTACAAGAAAATCAGGGAACACCTGCTGGTCAGATTCAACCTCAGACCGTAACGACGGCTAGCCCGGCTCAAAATGCAGCAGGCGTTTATCATTATACTTGTCCTAATGGGCATCCAGGTGCAGGTGCCGCTGGTAGTTGCTCTTCTTGTGGTTCTGCATTGACCCACAACCAAGCTTACCATAACTAGGGAGGCATATAATTAGTATGAAAAACATTTATCTATTTCAATAGATCCGACAGGTAGCGAATGTAAGTTGACAAAAATGGCGAATTCATTCGCTACCCGTTTTATATTAGGGTATAGAGAAAGAGAGACCTATCATGAAATATTTTAGGCTTCTACAGTTGAGACTTGAAGGTTCTCAACCCGAAAGCAAGGAATACTTAGTGATATGGTGTAAAACTCCAAACTGAAATGAGAAATTACGATCTTTCGGATTCAACAGATCTGGATTTACTTAAATCTGATTTTGAAGCCTTCAAGCCAAGAGACTGGCAAGACTTAATAGACTTTTCCATGGATGAAAAAAATCAAGGAAAAATCTCCTATGAAGAAAGAGGATGCCTAATAACGGTTAGGAAAAAGGCCCTAAGTAAGTCCTTTCCTCCCTATAGACTAATGGTCTGGGCTATAAATATAGCAGACAAGGTTGATGAATTAATGGAATGACCCTCTTGCTATTGGACAAAGGGAGAGACCAGTAGCAAAAGGAGAGATCGGCTATATACAAGACAGGAGCTCCTTCGAAAGGAGTAGCCTCTTTTCTTACTTCTGTCTTGTAAATGATCTTCTTCCAAGGCCTTTTTATCCCATCTCTATTCTTTGCAAAAATATACCGAAGCCCTCTCTGTTCTGGAAGCTCAACTTGGCCCCAAGCTGTTTGGCTCGCCACTTTATATTGGATAAGCCCAAGCCCGATATAGCTTGTTTTTCTTCTGCTTGGAAATGGCCATTGTCTTGAATCTCCATGTCATAGTTGCCGTTTTTTTGGCGAATCATAATGGTCACAATAGCAGCATTTGAATGTTTGGCTACGTTGGTAATGGCTTCTTTACCAATTAGGTATAGGTTTTGGCGTAATTCAGGTGAAATCGGGAAGTTGGGGTCTATTCCTTCTACTTCCAACTTGAAGTCAATATGTAAGGGGGTGAGTACATCGGAGGCATGTTCGTAGAGTCGATCTATTAGGTTCTCCCACTTGTCTTTTCGATTGTCAATGGCCCAGACTAAATCCTGTCTCTTATACACATCTCCGAGCCCACGAGACCGAGGCTGATCTCG
>CAJXUM010001582.1 GCA_913060855.1 uncultured Lewinella sp.
CTTCGTCGGCAGCGTCAGATGTGTATAAGAGACAGCCACTGACTTTCCGTATGCCGACTTCCCTCGCCCGTCCGGTGGCTTTAGCAGTGGCCAAATTTATATAATTGATACTGGCGATTAATAAAACGATGAAGGCAATCAAGCCGGATAAGTACAGTTTGTCTACTGCTCCCTCCGCATTCCGAAACCCGGCAACTTGCTCGGGATGAAGATGTATGTCAGCTAAAGGTTGTAATTTCCATTTGGGAACATTAGCGATGGTTCCAAATGGCATATTAAAGGCTTGCCTTTCCTTTTTAAATATGGGGTATAAAAACTCGTCGATTTGCTGTGTGATCTGGTTGATCTCCGTATGCTTGTCCTTTTGCACATAGGTGGTTACTCGATTGGCTAGCCATTGGTTGGGCACTTTGTTTTCAAAGGAGGCAAATACTTCGTGTTGAAGAAAGGTGTTCCCTTGATCCGCCTTCAAGACCCCTGTAACTACATAATCCTTTTCTCCATCATACTGTAAGGTCTCACCAATAGGGTTGGTCTCTCCAAAAAACAGCTTAGCTATTCTCTCGGAAATAACTATAGTGCTCTGATGGTCCAAAGCAGTAGCCGGATCACCCATTTTGAATGGAAAAGGGAAAAGCTCAAAAAATACGCTATCTACAAAGGCTACATTTTTGATATAAGCTGCTTTTTCG
Source organism: uncultured Lewinella sp. (assembly GCA_913060855.1). Taxonomy (GTDB): domain Bacteria; phylum Bacteroidota; class Bacteroidia; order Chitinophagales; family Saprospiraceae; genus DT-111. The sequence goes on from CAJXUM010001582.1 coordinate 693, forward strand.
TTCTTTGAAAAAAGCACTTCATCCTCCAGGTAAAGTTTCGTCGCTTTCTCTATGCCCGCAATTTCGCTAGCCAACGTAGCGGCTAAAAGGCTTGGAGAATAAGCCATCCCTCCTGAAGTTTGCGTATTCGCTTGTCGATAGACCCTAAAGGTTTGCTCCTGATGGGGTATCCACTTCTCGTAACTCAATTCATTGCGGATATATAGAATAGATAAAATGGCAACGACAAATCCAATGGACAAGCCAAAAATATTAATGGAAGTATGGAGTTTGTTCTTTCGTAAATTTCTCAGGGCTATTTTCAGGTAATTGCTGTACATGTACTGAATGCTTGATGATGGAATTGTGACACATTTTATAATTCCATAATAATGCCAAAGTAGCAACTAGCTGATTAGTAATTTCTTACAAAAAAGCAGCGTGTTTTTTTAGGAATTATTGTTCGAAAATGAACAGTTTATGTTCGAAAATGGAATAAACTGGAACCTCCGATGTGGTTAGGTGGTTCCGGTTTGGGAGTATTTAACGATAACGAGCGACTACTGCTATGTTTTGCCAACTCGATCAATTAGTTAGATGCCCAACAAAGCTAGGCAAGACTTCAGAAGTTTTCTCTGTTTGCCCAGGGAAACTTCTGAAGTCTAAGCGTTGGCTTGCTTAGAAGGAAATGGACTAAATGAAATGCCTCTATATGACGGATTAAAGTACAGAACAAAGTCCGATTCTATTTTGCGCTACTCCATAAATATTCGCCCAGTTAGCCAATAAAATCCCTTATATTTGTAGGCCACAAACCTACTCTTCCCATATGACGCATGCTGCCAATCAAGCTGTCTTAACCAACCTCCTCCCTGAGTTAATCCAAATAGAAGGGGGAAACTTCGATATGGGGAGTAATGAAAGCGATCGAGAGCGCCCCATTCATACTGTAAAAGTGGCTGATTTCCACCTAGGCAAATTCCCCGTAACCAATTCCCAGTATGCAACTTTCCTCAATCAATATCAAAACAGTAAGGTCAAAACGGGACCCTTTCAAGGGGAAGTTATGATTGTGGCTCACCATTGGGGAGTGCAGGAAAAGGGAGGTCAATGGCAAGCCTCAATTGGTTTTGAAACCAATCCTGTTATTGCAGTTACTTGGTATGGAGCTACGGAATTCTGTCATTGGTTAAGCCAGCAAACTAAGGAGGCTTATCGATTACCCAGCGAATCGGAATGGGAATATGCAGCGAGAGGAGGGAAACACAAAACTAGATGTAGATATGCTGGTAGTAATTATTTGAACGAAGTAGGGTGGTATAATGACAATAGCCATGGGCAAACCAAGCCCGTTGGTCTGAAGTTCCCCAATACGTTGGGCTTGTTTGATATGAGCGGTAATGTAAGAGAATGGTGCGCAGATCATTGGCTGTCTCTTATACACATCTCCGAGCCCACGAGACCGAGGCTGATCTCG
>CAJXUM010001583.1 GCA_913060855.1 uncultured Lewinella sp.
GATCAGCCTCGGTCTCGTGGGCTCGGAGATGTGTATAAGAGACAGCTCTTGATATGGCTGGCTTGCCTGGCAAGCTTGCGGATTGTCAGGAAAAAGACCCTGCCCTGTCAGAAATTTACATTGTGGAGGGTGACTCTGCGGGTGGCTCTGCCAAACAGGGGCGAAACCGTAAGAACCAGGCTATCCTTCCTTTGAAAGGTAAAATCCTGAATGTGGAGAAAGCGCGTTTCGATAAGATGCTCAGCTCTGCAGAAATAGGCACACTGATCAAAGCATTAGGTTGCGGTATTGGTAAAGAAGAATTTAATCCAGAAAATCTTCGCTACCACCGCATAATTATCATGACCGATGCTGATGTGGACGGTTCACATATTCGCACATTGCTGCTGACTTTCTTCTTCCGTCAGATGCGAGAGTTGATTGAAAATGGCTACGTTTATATTGCACAGCCACCTTTATATAAAGTCCGTAAAGGTAAGCAGGAGCAGTATCTGAAAGATGATGAAGAGCTTGATCGGTATCAAACACAGATCGCGCTCGATGGCGCTGCACTTCATGTCAATAAAGATGCTCCACCTATCTCCGGGGATGCACTTGAGGCAATGGTCGATCAGTACAATACGACCTATGCAATGATAGCCAGACTGGATAGAAAGTATCCGAATGAAATATTAGAGTCTATGGTCTATACCGAAGCTCTGGACCAGTCGCAAACATTAACGGAAGAGACCATAAAGGCTTGGCTTGATAAGTTGATGGTGCAGCTTCAGGCGATACATCCGAAGACATCAAAGAACTACGTGTTTGAGATTTTCAAAGATCCAGAGAAGGATGTACCAGAACCACGGATTGTTTATACATTACACGGGCTTCGACGCGAGTATGTGTTCAGTAAAGACTTTTTCGGCTCGTCTGAATACAAGGCGCTGGTAAAGCTGGGTCAGATGATTAACAACCTGATTGAAGATGGAGCGTATGTTGTTCGTGGTGAAAAAACCCATGAAATCTTCAGCTTTAAAGAAGCGTTGGAATGGCTGACAGCGGATGCCATGAAAGGTCATTACTTACAGCGCTACAAAGGTCTTGGTGAGATGAATCCAGGGCAATTGTGGGAAACGACAATGGACCCTGATGCACGTCGAATGCTAAAAGTGACTATCGACGATGCGATAGGTGCAGATCAGTTGTTTACTACGTTGATGGGTGACCAGGTCGACCCAAGGCGAGAATTCATCGAAGCGAATGCCTTGGCTGTTCAGAACCTGGATGTTTGATAGCCAAGGCCAAGACTCAAGAGACTAGTCAATTATGTGCAACCCGGGGCAATACCTATTATTGTTCCCTGGTTGTATGTGTTGTTACTCGATGCCAACAGTGGCTTTGTTTTCTTCTATCCATTCCTGAAATTCAGCCGCCAGTTCTTTTGAATGTTTCCCACCAGATGCAATCGGCCGCCCAATCACAACAGTGATCTTGCCGGGGCTTTTATTGCCCTGCCTTGCTGGCCAACAATTTCCCGCATTGTGAAGAATTGGCAATATATCGGTTTCAGTCGCAGTGGCTAACTGGGCTCCACCTCGGGAAAATTTACCAAGCTTTCCAGCAGGCGCTCTGGTTCCCTCAGGAAAAACCAAAATGGAGATACCCTGAGAAAGGCGGTCAGCTCCTTGTAGAAGTAAGGACTTACCAGCCTCACGAGGCTTGCTACGATCAATAGCAATGGGTTTCTGTAGCCGTAATGCCCACCCCCAGAACGGGATGGAAAGCAGTTCTTTTTTCAGAATTGGACAAACTGGCGTTAATAGCTGATAGAGAAAAACAGTTTCCCAGGTGCTTTGGTGATTACTCAGTGCAATGACAGGTTTGGCAGGGATATTCTCAAGACCCATTATTTCGTAGCTGATACCACAGGTAATTCTTAACCACCAGACGACTAACTTGCACCATAATGCATACAAATAAAAACGGCCTTTTGGTGGTAGCATCCAAAATAGCAGTATGACCAGCGTTGAAATGATAAATGTAAGAAAGGCATACCCAACAGAAAATAAAGCAGAGCGAAAACGCATCAATCAGCTTCCCTATCAGAAAGTAAATTATCGACAAAATCACTCAGTGATACATCTGTCTCTTATACACATCTCCGAG
>CAJXUM010001584.1 GCA_913060855.1 uncultured Lewinella sp.
TCATGTAGCTTTGGCTTCCCGTATAGCTATCGGGACGGTTCTCTCGCCTAGCCTGTCATCAAAATAGCAGCGCCTTCTTGGGTACCTTATTTATTGCCAACTCCCTTAATTATATCCAGGATTCTGCTCCAACTTTCCATCCACATTCAAATCAATCTCGGATTGAGGAATGGGATATAAACGATTGTGTGGTTGAATACCTGCACCAGGGCCACCAATAGCCTGATCGTTGTCATAGTATTTCAAAGTTCTACTAACAAAGACATTTACCCCATCTACTTCGCGAAGGCGCATCAAGGTCACTAACCTCCATTCTTCCGTGTATAATTCACGCACTCGTTCATCTAAGATATAATCCAGGGTTACTTCAGCTGCAGTTACAGGCGTTGCTTTAGCTCGGTTCCGAATCTGATTAATATCATCAGCAGTTTTTTGCAATTCACCTTTTCTCCAGTAAGACTCAGCGCGATGTAAGTAGGTTTCGGCCAAACGGAACGCATAACGGTCCTTATGGCTAAAGCCACCTCCTTCTCTGTTAAGACTGGTAAAGTGAAGATTCGGAGAAGCCACCTTCATAAAATAAGGGAATAGGTATTGAATAGTATCGTTCCGGATCTGTGCATCGCTCTTGCGGTTAACGGGTTGTCCATTGCCATCCAATTTCAAAGGTGAATCTGGATCACTATTATCCTCCCGCTCATACCAATCAACAGCGGGTCTGATGAGTCTACCATTCCATTTAGAATCCGGATTGATATATCTCCACGTTCTAAAAATATTGTGGTTAGCATTTCTAATGTCTTGGTCCCAATCGCTCCTCCAAACATCATAGGCGATATAATTGGTCAGTTTTGCCCAGGCCACCGGACGTCCAAATTGTGGCATAAATAAATCAAAATTGGGTCCTTTGATTGCTCTGATACCATCAGGAGCATTCCCCAATCGGTGATAAGCTGGGCCGAATGCTCTTTCTCCTCCATTACGTCCATCAATCGTATTGACTAAAGTAAGTGGTTCGTTTTGCGTCACCCAAATGTCTTCGGTATTGGATGGATCATTGTGGTTGCCATGCTGAAATAAATCGTAATAAACATCGCCAGAAGGTGTACCATCTCCCAAGACGATATCATCTTGGCCGAGTCGAGTGCCAAATCGATCCTGCATGAGGGCATAACCAAAATCATTGATCACAGAGGTAGCCATGGCAATTGCATCATCGTATCGCCCAGCGCTATTGTATACTTCGGCCAGTAAGTGTCGTGCAGCACCTTTAGTAATTCGGCCAGCTAGCGCCTCTTTTCCTGGATCAGGAAGGTTAGCAGAGGCAAATTCCAGATCGGCAATAATAAAGTTATAAACTTCTTCCTCACTAGCTCGTACCAAATCCGTTTTTGGAGAGGATACTGCCTCTGCAAAAATCGGTACCCCGCCGTAAATGGCCACTAGGGTTCTATACATCAAAGCCCGCATGAATTGGGCCTCTGCCGTGAAAATTTCTCGTTGCTCTTCTTGTCCCACAAAAATTTCAGAACCTGGTTCAATCGCTTTTATTGCATCTATCAGGACATTGGCCTGTTGTACGATTTCGAATCCCCGTAGCCAAAATTCTCGTACCCGAGCATTGTTAGCAGGTATCAATTGAGTAGAATAATCAGACAAAAATCCAGTACCCACCGGATTTTCGCCATTATAACTCAGATCTGCCCCATTCCCACACAAAATGGTGAACTGAGCATTAGTCCAAGTAAACCACCGATCTCGAACTCGATCATGCAAACCGTTTACAGCTAACTCTAATTCTGAAACACTACTATACAAGTTTGCAGTGGTCAGTCGGTCTAAGGGGGTCTCCGTCAGAATAGCATCTTCATCACAAGAGGAAAAGCCTATAAAGAGCAAAACAACTAAGAGTGTTGTTCTTCGATATATATGTTTAGTATACTTCATTTTAACCATTTTTTTATAGTACTACTGACAACATTACAACTATCTGTATGCGATGCCAGCATAAGATTAATGCACCAGATTTAGAAACTCACATTTAAGCCAAACAGGATCGTCCTTGGAAGGGCTCGTATTGAACTGAGGGTGCCACCATCTGTCTCTTATACACATCTCCGAGCCCACGAGACCGAGGCTGATCTCG
>CAJXUM010001585.1 GCA_913060855.1 uncultured Lewinella sp.
AGATCAGCCTCGGTCTCGTGGGCTCGGAGATGTGTATAAGAGACAGGCTTTGCCCCTTTCATGTCTGAGTAATCGCCCCACTCTCTTCCATAATCAACCTCCACTCCGTAGAAAGTATTTCCCTTGGCTGGGGTTATGTGAAAATTTCCTCCAAGAAATAGGCTTTCAAATTTTATTTCGCACAGAAGCATTGCGACACAGAGCAGAAACAAACCTCCGTGCCTCAGTGTCTCTGTGTTCAATTATTTGGTGTGAACTCTCCGTCCTCACACTTAATCCTTTTCGAACAAATCATGCTCCTTTTGGAACCAAGGAGTTGATTGAAATAGGGCCAAATTTGTTTCATCAAACATCAAGAACTTGTTTGGAGGTAGCCATTTGGGTTGCAAATATTTACTTAAGGAACCTCCCTACAGCTATTTTTTGGTCCGTAGCGCTGCTATGCACCAAAAAATGAGCCTTGTGAGAACCCGTAATTAAATTTTTTCGCTTCCAAAGCCTATCTCCAAGCAAGCTCTAAAAAAGAAAACAGATGAGACGTTTAATAGTATTTCTAACCATCATGACCAGCCTCATACTAGGCTCCGGTTTCATGCTGATAGAAAAGGGTGCACCGAGCACAACTCCACAAGAGGTACGGCCCGAAACGGATGAACTAAAGATGGTCGCCTTCGAAATTCTCAAAACCAAATGCAATGTGTGTCATGTAAAGCAAAACCCCAGAAAGGTTTTTACGCTCAGTAATATGCCTACGCTAGCACCTAAAATCCACAAGCAAGTTTTTGTCAAGAAGCGAATGCCCCGAGGCAAAAAAATCAAACTGACGCCAGCGGAATATGACACTTTACAAAAATGGCTACTGAGCCAAGTTTTTGCCACTACTAACTAAAACCACACATTTATCATGGAATTATCAATCAAAAGCACTACGCTGCTAGTAGCCATCCTATTGACAGGATTATCTGCCGGACTTTTCTACGCCTGGGAAGTCTCTGTTATTCCCGGCACAAAACGCATTCCCGATCGAGCTTATCTGGAGACCATGCAATCCATCAATCGAGCGATTCTAAATCCAGCTTTCTATATCATTTTCTTTGGGAGTCTACTCTTTCTAATCGCTAGTAGCTACCTACAATATAAGACACAATTTAACCTCGCCTTTGGGTTGGTTTTGGCTGCTACATTGAGTTATGTGATCGGCACTTTTGGTGTCACCCTATTCGGCAATGTCCCGCTCAATGAAGGATTGGACGTCGTGAATCTTAATCAATTGAGCAAAGAAGCCCTGACGAATACAAGATTGACCTATGAAGGACAATGGAATCGATGGCACACTATTCGGACTGTCTTCTCCGTCTTGGCTTTTCTGCTGTGCCTACTGGCCGCTTTTATGGAAAGTAGCAGCGATAAAATAACTTCTCTTAACCTATAATCTTAAATAATACCAGTCATGAAAAACAACATTTTAGTTATCGGAGGAACAGGAAAAACCGGCCGCAAAGTGGCCGAGCGGTTGACTCAAAAAAATCAAAACGTAAGAATTGGATCAAGAAATGGACATCCCGTTTTTGATTGGGAAGATTCCGCTACCTGGCCAGCGGCACTAGCCGGTATGGATAAGGTATACATCACTTTTCAACCCGATTTGGCGGTGCCTGGTGCTTTAGCTGCCATTGAGGGCTTGACTCAAGTCGCCTTGAAAAGTGGGGTGCAGAAGCTAGTCTTGTTATCCGGTAAAGGAGAGCGAGAGGCGGAGCTGTGTGAACAAGTCGTCATGCAGTCAGGAATCGATTATACCATCGTTAGAGCCACCTGGTTTAACCAGAATTTCAGTGAAAGCTTCTTTCTGGATCCCATTTTGGCTGGACAAGTAGCACTGCCACAGGCCACAGCCAAAGTACCCTATGTCGATACCGATGACATCGCCGACGTCGCCCTTGAAGCGCTATTGAATGACCAGCATAATGGCCAAATATATGAACTGACCGGTCCTCGAACTTGGACTTTCCCTGAAGTAGTACAGGAAATAGCCACTGCAACAGGTAGGGAGATCAGCTTTACGGCTATTTCCTTATCGGATTATAAGCCTGTCTCTTATACACATCTGACGCTGCCGACGAAGAGGATAGTGTAGAT
>CAJXUM010001586.1 GCA_913060855.1 uncultured Lewinella sp.
CGAGATCAGCCTCGGTCTCGTGGGCTCGGAGATGTGTATAAGAGACAGAGTTTAGTATGGGTGTAAGAAATCTTCATATTGTGGGATTCCTTCGACTCGTTTTGTCTACCTACGACAAACTTAAAACTTCAGCCCGAGTATTTTTACCAAGTATTAGGTCATTCTATATATTTTTTTCGAAAATTACCGTTTCACTACAATCAATTTTCTATTAAGTCTCAAACTCATATATGAATCGTAGCTTACTAGCTGTTTTTATTTTACTAAGTTTTCATTCCATTTTGGCTGCTCAATCCCTGGAAATATGGGAAATTCAGGGAGCAGGCCTAAATAGCAACTACCAAGGCCAAACCGTCAGTACTTTGAATAATATTGTTACGGCCAAAGGAAGTAACTTCTTTTTTATCCAATGTCCAACCAATCGAAGTGATAACAATCCCGCGACCTCCGATGGACTTTTAGTATTGACCGCTTCCAATTCTACCATAAAAGCAGGAGATCGAGTCAATGTACAAGGACAAATCATTGAAGAAAATAGTACGACCGCTTTCTCTTCCGTCAACCTCGTTGTAAATGTAATAGAAAGTGGCGTAAGCCTACCCCCTGCTATTGCCTTAAACAATGATTTCCCTACAGAGCAGCGAAGTTTTGTGCCAGACTTAGAACAGGTAGAAGGAATGCGGGTAGTCTTCAATGCGCTGGTTTGTGGCCCACCAGAAGATCGAGATTGGATCCCCGTTACCACAAAGAATGAACGCCGGTTGCGAGAAGCAGGTATCCGATACCCAGGCCTCCCCAACTTGCCCGCTTGGGATGGAAACCCTGAATTATTTTGGATTGACCTCGATGCGCTCAATCAACCCAACAATCGTTTTATCTCTGCTGAAATGGAGATACAAACGGCCGGTGTCATGGCGCAAATCGATCACCAATATGTAGCATTTCCCGTTTCCTATGAGCTGCAAGGAGAAAACCTAATACGAGCTGTTCGTGAAAAAAGCGACGGAGAATTCACCATAGGTTCGATTAATACCTACCGTTTAATCAAGGACGAATCTGGCTATAATTCTCGGGTAAGGAAGATGGCGTTGTACGTAGTGAATTCGCTAAAATCACCCGATGTACTGGCGCTACAAGAAATCGGCGGACAAACGGAAATGGAAGATTTGGCCTTTTATATCCGGCAGATCGCCCCGGCAATCAATTATCAGGTACAATTTTTGAGTAGTAATGGCAATATTCATACTGCCTTTTTGGTGCAGCCAAGCCTAAGCAATTTAGCCTTATCACAACTCAGTAAAAATGAATTCTTAAGCATCGGAGGGACCTTACATGATCGTCCGCCGATATTATTATCCGGACAAATTGCCACTACCCCACCTACTCCCATTAAAGTATTGAATCTTCACTTGCGATCACTTTTAGGGATTGAGGGAGGGAATGCTTCCTTTGTCAGAACTAAGCGGAGAGAGCAGGCGGTTTCTGTAGCTGAGAATGTACAAAGTATGCGCAATGAAAACCTCGTGATTGTTGGCGACTACAATGCCTATCAATTCTCAGATGGCTATGTGGACGTCGTCAATCAAATAGCCGGTACGCCAACGGAAGGAGCGCTGTTTGGTAATGAAAACATTGTGAATCCCCCGCTGATCAAACATTCAGAGAAGTTGGCTGAAGTAGACCAATATTCCTTCATCTTTGAGGGCAATTCACAATTAATTGATCATTGTCTAAGCACAGAATTAGGCGATTTCAAGATTGAAGGCTTTGAATTTGCTAGAGGCAATGCTGACAATTCCTGGGTGTACGGTAACAATCCCAATATTGTAGAAAGAAGTTCTGATCACGATGGTTTCGTCCTTTTTCTGCGGCCTAATAATAGCGGCCTGACAGCTACGGATGAAGCAGCCGATCAAAATAGCCAGCTCCGATTGGCAAATCCAATGCGAACAGATCAAAGTATTTATTTGGAACAGACTAGTACTCAATCAAGCTTATTGCGCTGGTTTGACACACAGGGGCGGCTTGTCCATCAACAGTGGATCCATCCAGGAGAGAATACCATGCAGTGGTCTAGCGTCTGTCTCTTATACACATCTGACGCTGCCGACGAAGAGGATAGTGTAGAT
>CAJXUM010001587.1 GCA_913060855.1 uncultured Lewinella sp.
GGTCTCGTGGGCTCGGAGATGTGTATAAGAGACAGCTATTGATGATGCTCGCTGGATGCATACGGGCGACTTGGCCACAATGGACGAGGAGGGATATTTTAAAATTGTCGGCCGGATCAAAGATATGGTCATTCGAGGTGGAGAGAATGTCTATCCTAGAGAAATAGAAGAATTCCTCTACAGCCATCCTAAAGTTAGTGACGTACAAGTGATTGGTGTTCCCGACCCTAAATTCGGCGAAGAGATCATGGCTTGGGTGAAATTGAAAGAAGGAGAGACGGCCACAGAAGAGGAGATAAAGGAATTTTGTAGAGATCAAATCGCACACTTTAAGATACCTCGCTACATCAAGTTTACGAACGAATTTCCGATGACGGTGACGGGGAAGGTTAGAAAAGTGGAAATGAGAGCCATCAGTATCAAAGAATTGAATTTAGAGCAAGCTGACGAGATTGAAACGGCATAAACAGTGGGTATCCCCTAATGGAATGGAGCAATTAAAAAGGAAAATTCTTGGACATACGACAGTAGCTGAACCGGAGCTGCAGGCATTTTTGTCTTCTTTCGAGCCTATTCAACTGCCTAAAGGGGAATATCTCCTGAAAGCCGATCAGTATGTGCAGTATATGTATTTCCTACAAAAAGGCTGCGTTTGTTTCTATACGATCCACGAAGCACGAGAGCAAGTCGTCGAGTTTTTTGTAGAAAATGATCTCTTTACAGATTTATACAGTTACCTGCGGGAGGCTCCCTCCAAGTGTTTTCTAAAGACCTTGGAGCCTTGTACCATCCTAGCCATCTCAAAAAAAGCTTTGGAGGAAACCCTCCGTGAATCACATGCACTGGAGCACTTCCTTAGACTCTACCTGGAAGAAGAATACCTCAAAGTTTTTATCAATTCTACTAATAAAAATGCCCTCTCCAATGAGGAGCGCTACCTGCGCCTTTTGCGCAAACGCCCCAATCTTTTTCAACGTGTGCCACAGTATCTAATTGCTTCTTATTTGGGACTTACGCCCGTAGGGTTATCGAAGATTAGAAAACGATTGAGCCAGTCATAACGGCTTGGGATTGTTGGTGTAAAACACGCAACAATGGCGCGGGAGCTTGGTTTTCCAAGGTTTTGACTCGCCAAGTAAAATCAAAAGCCTTGGCCCCGCCTCTGTGTCTCCGTGCCTCGGTGTTCAATCAAAATCAAAAGCTATGTCCATCGCTCCCTCGCCGTTGGTACAATAGCTCCAGCTATGTACCTGTCCCTTCCTCGGCTGCCGACAGCTCCTGCTGTCATTTGCAATCAGAATATAAATCAAAATCAAAAGCCCTGGCTCAGCTTCCGTGCCTCCATGCCTGGGTGTTCAATCAGAATCAAAAGCCATCGCCGCTGGTTCTCGGTCTCCGACCAGAACCCGCCACGTCCCAGACTCCCCCGGAATCACTAGATAAATATCACCTTTCTTAAAAAAAATCTAGCCAGAGGGTAAGATTCTCCACAACACTCAGATATGTTATTGTTGATGGGTACGAACATATTTAGAACATAACCACCAAACATTAACTATTATGAGAAATTACAGTTTGAAATTATTAGTCGTTTTGGTTGTAGGTATTTTAATGAGCAGTTGTGAAAAGGAAACTCCCAATCCGGAACCTGCACCACTAGTCAATCCCTTCGAAGAAGTAGGTATTCTCCACAATCAGATTTTGGATGAAATTATCGCTATTCCCGATGTGCAAAACATGGATAAAACGGTATTACAGAAGATGATTGCGGAGAAGGTAAGCGCGGAATATCCTAATACGGACATTTCTTACGACAAGAGAAAGCAAGAAGACATCGTTGATTATTTCAACAATCCCTATGAAAAGCTATTTGAAATAGAAGCCATTACGGCAAAGGAATTTGAATACCTCAAGCGTATTGAAAAGGCAATGAGCTGCTGCCCAGAAAATGTATTAGACCAGTTGGAGCAAATCCTGAAGGATATCCTTTCTCCACTGCCTGGACCCTTTAACCCCGTTCCGTCCGCAGGTGGCTCTGGTGGAGACGGAGGAATGGAAGAAGGTGCTATCGTACTCATTACCTGTCTCTTATACACATCTCCGAGCCCACGAGACCGAGGCTGATCTC
>CAJXUM010001588.1 GCA_913060855.1 uncultured Lewinella sp.
ACATATTTGAAAAATTTTAATTCCCAACATATCTAAATTAGACTCCGATGAAAAGTAGAAAGTTAAAGCAAGTATTAAGCCTTTTGGCCTTTGTCACCGTATTTAGCACATTCACCTCTTGTAATAAAGGTTATGGTTGCCCTAATAACTTCTCTATGAACGAAACGGTTGTTCAGGTTGTTAAAGTGGTAGTTAAAACCATAGTGAAATTATAAAATGATCAACTGGATTCCGTTAAAACATCCCGCTCAGCTCGAAGACATCATTAAATTATCCGAGCAACATGCTTGTGTAATTTATAAACATAGTCCCACGTGCTCTATCAGCTCCATGGCAAAATATCGACTAGAAGGAAAGTGGAACTTTGAAGAAGAAGACCTTCATACGTATTTTGTCGATGTCATTCACAATCGTTCACTTTCTCAATTAGTTGGCCAGACGTTCGGCATTCGTCATGAATCGCCGCAGCTACTCTTGATTAAAAATGGCAAATGCATTCACAATGCCTCCCATTTAGATATCTCTGCACGAGGACTACGTGGTGTACTTGAGAATTCCATTTAAAAATAATCAATGAACCTACTCATTAGGCTTTAGCCAGGGTAGGTTCATTGGTTTCTACCTATGAAAGAACTAGAGATTTTCAATACCCAGGACGGATCTCATTCGGTCTTCTCTCCCACTTTTGGTGTTAGTTACCATTCGAAGTATGGCGCTATCCAAGAATCACAGCATGTTTTTATTGCGGCTGGACTATTGGAGAAAGCCTCCACTCAAAAAGATATTTCCATTTTAGAAATTGGTTGGGGCACAGGGCTAAATGCCTTAATGACACTCGTGGAAGCAGAGCGACGTCAATTGACCATTCATTACACGGGAGTTGAAAACTATCCACTTTCTTTAGAAGAAGCCAGTGCGCTAAATTACCCAGAGGAATTAGAAGTAAGCGAGAAAAGAGAGGTATTTGAAGAAATGCATCGTATGCCTTGGGGTGAACCTCAAACCCTCAGCCCGAACTTTAGTTTTACCAAATTAAGACAGAAGTTTCAAGACCTAACCATAAAAGACAGTTTTGATGTCATCTATTTCGATGCCTTCTCCCCTTCTGCCCAACCAGAACTCTGGGAAACAGCTGTTTTAGGTATTATGTATGATGCCCTAAAAACAGATGGAATTTTGGTCACTTATTGTGCCAAAGGAGCGGTAAAAAGAGCTTTGAAATCACTCGGTTTCAGCATTGAAGCCCTGCCGGGCCCACCCGGAAAAAGGGAAATGACTCGCGCAAAAAAGGCTGAAGCAATGAAGCCCCAGCCATAGACGGTTTTGTTACGGTTTTGCTTGTTAGAATTTAACTTACTTTTGCGTCTTAATAACGTTAATCTTACCATCTTCTCCGTATAATTCTCTTGACTTTTTGTTGTAAGCCAATGCAGCTTCTTCTGCAGTGGCAAACATGCCAATATGTACGGATTTCCGATCAACGGAAATAACGGCTCGATACCTGTTGTTTTCTTTGTACACGCCTGTATAGCCTGTCTTACTGCTAGTTTTTCTTTTTCTACTAGCAACAGACCTTGAGCGGTATAATAGATTATCTAAACGACAGTCTAATTTATTACCATTCTTAGCCCCGACTAAATTCCGTGGCCCATCTTTGGCCACAGTTAGAAATTTTTCTGCGATGAGTTTGTGAAGGTAGATGGTTTCTGTTTTGTATCCCCCATCCGCACGCTTCCAGGTTTTCTGAAAAACTGCACATCCACTAGAGTGTTTGCGCAGATTGTTGATAAAATCTACCCTGACCAAGTAAGGGTCACTGGTCAAGTATTCATAAACCTTGTCATCTAGCAAAACTTCCTCCTCAGCATTCTTGAGTTTTACTTTGTATAACACGCTTACCAAATTTTGTGGTTAACAAAAATTAAATATTTCAGGGTTTGATTTTGAGGAGAATACACAATGTGAAAGCTAATAATAGGAAAAAAGCTTGTTGGGGATTACGTCGGAAAGATAAGTAATATTCTCTATACAAAAAAGTGTTTAAGCGTTTTATGGCCTAGTTTTGCCGAAATATTATTGTTATGTTTAATACCATTTTTGCCCCAATTTTTATCTGTCTCTTATACAC
>CAJXUM010001589.1 GCA_913060855.1 uncultured Lewinella sp.
CTATCCTCTTCGTCGGCAGCGTCAGATGTGTATAAGAGACAGTCTTTATACATTGGGGCGCTTATGCCGTGCCGGCTTTCGGATCGGAATGGTATCCTAGGTTGATGTACATGGATGACAAAAATTACAATGCCGAGTTTGAGACCATGCAAGAGGGGCCTTCAGCAGTGTACAAACACCATATTGAAAAATACGGCCCGCTGGATCAATTTGGCTATAAGGACTTTATCCCCATGTTCAAAGGGGAAAAGTTCAATGCAGAGGAGTGGATCGATTTGTTTGCAGAAGCAGGAGCCAAGTATGTGGTACCAGTTGCGGAGCACCACGATGCTTTTGCCATGTATAAATCGAATTTCACCCGTTGGAATTCTGTTGATATGGGGCCAAAAAGAGATATATTAGCTGAAGTCTTCACCGCAGCGCGCAAAAAAGGACTTAAAACGGGTGCTTCTTCCCACCTAGCCTTCAATTGGGCCTACTTTCAGCGAAAACCTGGTTTTGATAATTGGGACCCTCAATACGATGATCTCTATGGAATCAATCGAGAAAAGAATGACCAGATGACGGATCAATGGCGAGAAACTTGGTGGAATCGCACCAAAGATATCATTGACAATTACCAACCTGATTTGCTTTGGTTTGACTTTTACTTAGATAAAGAAGCTTTCCGTCCGAACCATCCGGAGTTGGCCGCTTATTATTACAACAAGGGATTGGATTGGGGCAAAGAAGTCGTACTGCAAAACAAAAATTTCGGCGGATTTGAATCTTACCCTCCTGGTACCAATGTACTAGATTTGGAAAGAGGTAAGATGTCTGATATTCAACGAAACACTTGGCAAACAGATACTTCTATTGGTGCTAATTCATGGGGTTATGTCACCAATTGGATTTCCAAAACGCCTAATACCTTGATCGATGATTTAGTAGATATTGTGAGCAAAAATGGTTGCTTACTGCTCAATGTAGGGCCCAAGGCTGACGGTACTATTCCGGAAGATCAAAAGGCTGTACTTTTGGAAATCGGTAAATGGCTCAAAACCAATGGCAAAGCAATTTACGGTTCGAAACCCTGGAAAACCTACGGTGAAGGACCAACTGTAGTAGCGGTAGGGCATCATACAGAAGGTAAAAACAAGGACTTGACTGCCGAAGATTTCCGTTTCACGACCAATGAAGATAAACTCTATGCTATTGCGATGGATTGGTCAACAACCGGAGAAATGAATGTTCAAGAATTGGCCAAAGGAAGTAAAAACTGTACTTGGGATATCACTTCGGTTAGACTCCTAGGATACGAGGGTGAATTGAAATGGGAACACACGGATGCCGGACTAAACATTCAACTTCCCAATGAGAAACCGGGCGATCACGCCTTCGTTTTTGAAGTAGACTTCGGTAAAAATGCCGAAGAAGCTACCCAAAACTATATCAGTATGAAGAATGACTAGTAAGCAACCCACATATATAGAAGATTACCAAACCAGTGCGGCTTTCAACAATGGAAGTCGCCTGGTTTACGGAACATCCGGCCTAGGAGGCGTATGGGGCGAAGTTGTCCAACGGGATTCTGTTGATGCCCTATTGTACGCCTTTGAACAAGGAATCAGTGTCATTGATACCGCCCCTTCCTATGCCAATGCCCAAAAGTACGTGGGACTCGCTTTACAGGAATGGCAGGGCGAACGACCTTTCATCAGTACAAAAGTAGGTCGACTTAGAGCTGATGATGCGCATACAACTATTACCGACTATACGCCCGAGGGACTGAAACGCAGCTTTTACAGCAGTCTTGAAATACTAGGCGTGGATCGAGTCGATTTACTGTTCTTACATGAGCCACAGCTAGTGCCTTTGGCTCACATGCAAGAAATCCTTGAAACGCTGCAGGTATTTAAATCCGATGGCCTTTGTGATCTTATCGGAGTAGGCGGAAATCCAACAGCAGCGTTCATGCCGTATATCACCAAAGCTAATTTTGATGTGGTCTCTGGCTTTTTGCATTTGGATGCTTGCAATCTAAGTGCATTGGATAAGCAAATACCCAGTTTTCAAAAAGAAGGGGTTGCTTATTATGCTGCTGTCTCTTATACACATCTGACGCTGCCGACGAAGAGGATAGT
>CAJXUM010001590.1 GCA_913060855.1 uncultured Lewinella sp.
CGAGATCAGCCTCGGTCTCGTGGGCTCGGAGATGTGTATAAGAGACAGGTCTCGCTCTCAATTGGCTTTTAATAAAGCACGAGCTACCTCTCTGCAAGCCCAAAATGGAAAGCGTGATAGCATCAGGAATATTAAATCCAAAGTAGCCGGATTAGAGGATGAAGTAGCTTTTTTAACCAAACAGCTAAAACGCTTTAATGAAGGAATGGGACCCATTTCTATTGTAGAGCGGCAGTATTTCGAGACGAATGTGAGTCTAGGTTATGTGCAAGAAAAGATGAAACAGTACAAAACGGCATTTGAATCTCCCATTTCTACTTTGCTACTGATAGAGGAGGCCGATGTTCCCATTATCAAATCTCGTCCCAAGCGTACCATTACGGTCTTGGCCGCTACGATGGTCGCGTTTCTGTTTAGCATTATAGGCGTATTACTTTTTGATACCTACAAAGACATCAACTGGCGTGAGATCTTTTCTGAAACGTAACCCCATATCGTTGGACTTAGCCACTCCTCAAGGGCAATTCAGCCTATTTGCTAGCTTATTACTGCTCAGCTTATTCGCAGGTATTGCCAGTGGTCAATTCTTTTTGATTGGACTCCCTGCTTTTCTGTTACTGGTCTTTCTCACCCTTGTCGATTTTCGCAAAGTATTTTACCTCTTACTGATCTGCATCCCGCTCTCCAGTGAGGTGCATCTCTCCAATGGTTTTGGTACCGACCTGCCGACCGAACCCTTGATGTTGGGTATCATGCTCGTCTACTTCCTTCATTTGATCCGTTATGGGAAAGAGACGAATGTAGCTTTCTTTAAGCACCCCATTACCCTATTGCTGTTGCTGCACCTGAGCTGGATATTTTGTACCACGCTGACCTCCGACTCTTTCTTTATTTCCTTTAAATACGCCTTGGCGAAAACTTGGTATGTCATCACTTTTTATTTTATGGCGGGCCAGTTGATCAAAACGGAACTTGATTTTAAAAAACTGTTTTGGTTAGTCGGGATTCCCTTGCTCTTTACCGTAGTGATTATTGTTGGGCGCCACGCTACTTTTGATTTTTCTTTTGCGGATGTCAATAAAATACTAACCCCTTTTCAGCGCAATCATGTGAATTATGCGGCGACACTTACTTTGTTTTTCCCTTTCATATTCTTTGCGCTGTTTTGGTATAAAAGCTTTTCCAGAATATGGTGGTGCTTGTTAGGAGCAGCTGTATTCTTCCTTTTTGCCATCTATACCACTTACACTCGAGCCGCCTTTGTGGCTTTGCTGATGGCGAGCGGCGCTTATTTTATTATCCAATGGCGCTTGGTTCGCTATGTCTTACTGACTGGCCTGGTCGCAGCTATCATTGGCATCGCCTATTTGGCCTATGAGAATCGCTACCTTGATCTCGCCCCCAACTATGATACCACTGTCACACACTATCAATTCGACAATCTCATCGAGGCCACCTATAAGATGGAAGACATCTCTACCATGGAACGGGTATATCGCTGGGTAGCCGGTTTTCAGATGAGTAGTGAAAACCCCTGGCTGGGTTATGGACCTGGTAACTTCACGACCTTTTACCGTTCTTATACCGTCTCGAGTTTTGAGACTTACGTCAGTAATAATCCTGATAACTCCGGCGTACATAGCTATTTCCTAATGACCCTGATCGAGCAAGGAATCATCGGCCTGGCCTTGTTTATCCTGCTGACTTTTTTCGTACTGATCTATGGAGAGACAATATATCATGCGACCAGCGATCCCCTTCGAAAGCGTATCATCATGACCGTCTTACTCTGCACGATCATTATTGACGCTTTCCTATTGATCAATGACTTGGTAGAAACAGACAAAGTAGGTTCTTTCTTCTTTATGTGCATGGCTATCTTGGTCAATATGGATTTGTTACAAAGGGAGGAAGAACAGTCACTATCTCCAAGTCTCAAGTCTAAAAAGTAAGATTTTTTCTATTTTTCTATGCGCTAGCTGTAACTTATTGGCCGAGCTGCATTCTATAGATAGTTATCAATTCCACCCAATCATTCTTGTTTATAATTGGCCATCTGACTAACCTTTTAGTCTTTTCAGCCTATTTCATTTTTTCAATATCCATGCTGTCTCTT
>CAJXUM010001591.1 GCA_913060855.1 uncultured Lewinella sp.
TCTACACTATCCTCTTCGTCGGCAGCGTCAGATGTGTATAAGAGACAGATCATAGTCTATGAAATAAATCATCTGTTTGACCGGTCGATAAGGAGATTGGGTAATCATATTCTTTACTACACCAATGATATGGTAGGTGTCATTTTCTCCCCACTGAATTTGCTTTCCAATGGGATCGTCAAATCCAAGGTATTCCACCGCTGCTTCATTAATAACAAATCCTAGAGAATCTGATGCGAAATCCTTAGAGAAATCACGGCCTTGTACAATTTCCCAACCAATGGCGTTTCCGAATTCGTGGCTGATCCGCAGGGTGGAAAATTGTTCGTTCATACTGGGGTCTTTACCTTCCCAGTTCAAGCCATTATTGTTGATATAGGTTTGAGTAATGAAGGTTTCTGATTTAGCTACTTCCTCTACTACACCGGTCTGTAGTAACTCTTCACGAAAAACAGCGTATTTTTCACTGATCTTGTTACTGACATAGGTACTCAGTAAATTAGATTGATCATAACCAAGTGGGCGGTTTTTTGCAAACTGAATTTGTTTGAAGACAACCATGGTGCCAATGACTAAGGCGATCGAAACGATAAATTGCAAAGTGACCAGAACCTTCCTGGGAATACTGGCTTTTTTCCCTGTTTGGATACTTCCTTTCAATACTTTTACGGGACGAAAAGAGGACAAATAAAGCGCCGGATAGGTACTCGCTAAAATTCCTGTTAGAATAGTGAATCCAATCCCTAATAACCAGAAAGCAGGATTTGACCACCAATCGTTAATTTCTTTGCCTGATACTTCATTGAAAAACGGCATTAATAAAGCCACCAAGAAAATAGACAAGAAAAAGGCAAAGCCAGTAATCAAAAGTGCTTCGCTGAAAAATTGATTAATCAGTTGATAACGAAAGGAACCTAAGGCTTTGCGCACCCCGATTTCTTTTGCCCTTTTCTCCGACCGTGCCGTACTTAGGTTAACAAAATTGATACAGGCGAGGAGGAGTACAAATAATCCAATGATACCATACAGCCAAACGTACTGAATCCTGCCACCTACAACTTTCCCGTTCTCAAAATCTGATTTTAGATGCCATTTGGACATCGGGTGTAAAAACACGACTGGCTTAAGTTTTGAGCCGTCCTCTTCATCCACATTGTTTAGCTTGACGTCCTTAATGGCAACTGAGGCTTTATCCAAGTCGACATGATCTGCAAGCTGCACATAAGTTCGGAACCAATAGTTGCCCCATCCGACCCAATCCGGTTGCCATTGCTCGAATAATTTCCATGAACCAAAAAAATGAGCCCTTGAGAAAGAGGAGTTATCAGGTAAATCTGCATAGACGCCTATGACCTGTAATAAATCCTCAGTAGTCAATTTGATGGTCTGGTTGATCGGGTTTTCATCATCAAATAAGGCTTTAGCAGTAGATTCGGAAATCAGGATATTGTAAGGATCTTCTAGGCCAGAGCTGGTGCCACTTAAGATGTTCAGACTGAGCATTTCGGGCACATCCGCTTCTACAAACATACCTGTACGTCCGATGGTTTTGTCTTTCACGATTAAGGTACGGCCATTGAAATGACTAGTTGAAGATACATATTTGAAATTACTGCCGTATTTCTCTCTTAGCTCAGGTGCCATTTGTTTGGAAGCACCCCAAGAGGTCTGAATCACGCCATCAAAAGTATTGTTCTGCATGACCCTGGCGATGCGGGCATAGTTTTCGTGGCTTTTATTGTAGGATAATTCATCCCATACCCATAGGCTGATCAGTATGACTACCGCCATGCCAATGGCTAATCCACTGATATTAAGTAGAGAATAAGCTTTGTTTCTGCTTAGTTGTCGCCAGCTAATCTTAAAATGATGTTTCAACATAGTCGGGTATTTGAAAGGATTTGTATGCCATAAAGGTCTAATGATTCCGGGCCTGAAGAGGAGGAGAATATCGAAGAAAAAGAGGATTCGGGCCCGTTTTAGGCCCTTTTCTTCTACATTGGTTTCGAAGTGCTCAATCAGGTCCCCTTCTATATCAGTGTGATAGGTCGAATTACAAAACCTGTCTCTTATACACATCTGACGCTGCCGACGAAGAGGATAGTGTAG
>CAJXUM010001592.1 GCA_913060855.1 uncultured Lewinella sp.
AGATCAGCCTCGGTCTCGTGGGCTCGGAGATGTGTATAAGAGACAGTTGCTGTACCTCGGCTCCTGCGGAAGAGGAGATAGCCATCGGAAGAAAACCTAAGGAAGCTACAGCCGCTGTCATAACGACGGGGCGTAACCGAACCTTTGTACCCAGCATAATTCTGTCAGTAATGACCATATCCTGTTCTTTTTTCAATCGATTGAAATAGGCAATCAATACAATCCCATTCAAAACAGCGACCCCAAATAGGGCGATAAAACCAACACCCGCTGAGATACTAAAGGGCATGCCACGGAGATAGAGTGCCCATATTCCACCAATAGCAGATAGCGGGATGGCGGTATAAATGAGTAGGGCCTGTTTTAGGGAATTAAAAGTCAAATAGAGTAAAACGAAAATCAGGATTAAAGCTATAGGAACAGCCACTAATAATCTGGCTTGCGCTCGCTCAAGGTTTTCAAATTGCCCACCATAGGTCGTATAATAGCCAGCGGGTAGCTCGAGATCACTAGCTAGTTTTGCTTTTATGTCTCCCACTAACTGTTGGATATCTCGTTCTCGAGCATTCACACCAATCGTGATTCTTCGTTGGGTGTTATCCCTAGAAATCTGCGTAGGGCCTTCTTGAAAGCTCACATTTGCAACCTCATATAAAGGGATTTGGCCACCATTGGGAAGCGGGACAAAGAGATTTCTGATATCATCTATACTTTGACGGAACGGAAGATCGAGCCTGACGACCAGGTCAAATCGCTTTTCACCTTCAAATATCGTCCCGGCAGAAGCACCTGCAAATCCGGCTCGGATGACCGAATTGATGTCGGCTATATTCAGACCGTATTTAGCAATTTTTGCCCGATTGAATTGGATGATCATTTGCTGGAGCCCAGCGGTAGCTTCTACTTGCAGATCTCCCACCCCTTGAATCTCTTCAATCAGCCCTTTGGCTTCCTTGGCCTTTTGAGCTAGAATGCCAATATCTTCTCCATATATTTTAATGGCAATATCCTGGCGAATTCCCGTCATCAGCTCATTAAACCGCATTTGAATCGGTTGGGTAAATTCGTAGATGACACCGGGAAACTTATTCATTTCCTCTTCCATTTTCTCGAACAATTCCTCGCGAGTGCGGGCTGAGGTCCATTCTTCTTTGGGTTTTAAAATCACAAAGATATCCCCCGCCTCTAAGGGCATAATATCCGTGGGGATTTCGGCCGTCCCGATTTTGGTAACCACCTTTTCTACCTCAGGAAAATTATCCAGTAAAATTCGTTGTAGTGGCGCTGAGACTTCTACTCCTTGTTGAAGAGAACTACCTGAGGGTAAAATCTGATGGAGTGCAAAATCTCCCTCTTCCAAGGTCGGAATAAACTCCCCGCCCATTCGACTGAATACCCAGAGACTGACTGTAAAGAGGAGGATAGTAAGGAATAGAACAGATCGTTTAAATGAAAGTGCGAATCGCAACACAGGTTGATAGGCGCTATACAATGCAGAAATGATACGATCGGCGAATGTCTTTTTGCGCTGTATATTTCGCTGCAATAGCAAGGCCGACATCATCGGGACATAAGTCAAGGACAATAACAAGGCACCCAATATCGCAAAGCTCACTGTTTGCGCCATGGGTCTAAACATTTTACCTTCTACACCCGTCAAGAAGAGAATGGGGAGATAAACGATCAAAATAATAATCTCTCCAAAGGCTGCGGACTTTCTGATTTGCGTCGAGGCTTGGCCTACTTCCTCATCCATCTCTTTGGCCGAGAGTTGTTCTTTCTTATTACGTGTATTCAGATGATGCAGAATCGCTTCCACTATAATCACGGCTCCGTCGACGATCAAACCAAAATCAATGGCTCCCAGGCTCATCAAATTGGCTGAGACCCCAAATAATCGCATCATCGATACGGCAAATAACATGGCCAAGGGAATAACCGAAGCGACGATAAGTCCGGCTCTAAAATTGCCCAGTAATAACACCAGTACAAATATGACGATGAGCCCACCTTCCACTAGGTTGGTGATGACGGTTTTGGTCGTTCTTTTTACTAGTTTACTACGATCGAGATACTGTCTCTTATACACATCTGACGCTGCCGACGAA
>CAJXUM010001593.1 GCA_913060855.1 uncultured Lewinella sp.
CTCGGTCTCGTGGGCTCGGAGATGTGTATAAGAGACAGGATATGGATCAAGAAAAAATAGCGAAGGGATTTTATATGTCGCTATGCAGTCATGAGGAAATCGAGCGCATATTCAATGTCTCATCCGCTAGTGACTATCTATTGAAAATTAGAGCTGACGCCACTGTTGATCACGTAAGAATTTGCCGTGTATTTAGGCGAAGGATGGCCGATGCAGGTGAGAACTGGTGTTTCAATGGCTATTTTGATACCGGGCCATTTGACAACTACGTCAAACACCTAGCAGATGAAGACTATACTGCAGCAAAGGAATTAACGGCTGGGTTTGTTTTCTGCAATAAGCCAAATGGCCAAATTGAAAAGACAGAATTTGGAAATATAATCACGATATCTGAATCACTAAGATACTTTTTATATTTTATGAATCTAGCAATCCTAGATCATGGCGATGCAGAAGTGCCCCAAGATGTTAGAAGTGCCGCAATAAAAATTGCGATTAGAACAATGCTTCAAAGTGAAGCTCTTGATTTTGACCTCGACCCTAGAGGTGAAATACCCAAACAAGTCCATGATAACGTTCAGCTTCATACTGATCGACAACTGGAGTTCATTGTTGGGCATGAGTTTGCTCATCATTTTCTTGGGCATTTGAATGATGCAAATTTGATTGAGGGTACGTATTTATCTGTTCGGGAGCTGGGCGAAAAGACTCATAAGTTTTTCTCATATGCCCAGCAAGATGAACTTGATGCTGACATTACTGCAATCGAAAGGCCGGTTTACACTCCTGACATGAGAGCAGATCTTGTAAATAGAGCTTTATTCTTTTTTGTGTACTTGCACATCTATCAAGGCGTGAAGGACCAAATAAGTCCTTCTATGGGTCGTGCAAAATCACATCCCGATCCGATCGACCGATTTCATCATATGTATAACCATTTTAAGGATAGTGTTGAGCTGGATGAGGAAAACTTAAAAAGTCTATTGGAGCTAAGTGACATATACAAAGAATCTTTGGTTGAGGATGTGGCTTTAAATTTTGAGTCATATGAATTTTATGGCTCGATATATCTAGCACAATGGCGCGGAAAAGTGCTAATTGATCGTGTTGATTTCTAACAAGCGCATGTTGTCGGACTGGTTTTCCGCTGCGCTCCAAAGCAGCCGCAAATGCGGGCGTTGGGCGGCAAGAAGAGGAGCATTGAATCGGCGCGAGGAAGGAGTATGATAATGTCATACCTCTGCCATGTTAGGAGCACCAGCCATGAGCATGCACCGGAAAACCATCACGCTGACCGAACAGCAAGACGGCTGGGTGAAAGCCCAGATCGAAAGCGGCCACTTTGGCAACGATAGTGAGTACATCCGCGATCTCATCCGAAGGGACCAGCAGACTAAAGAACGTCTTGCCATGCTGAGGCAAGCCCTCGCTGAGGGTGAGTCCAGCGGGGAACCGAAACCGTTGGATATATCGGCTATCAAGGCGGCTGGCCGTAAGCGGATTAAGGCTGCCGATTAGTGCTTACGTTGAACGTCACGCCGAGGGCGGAATCCGATTTTATCGGGATTTGGGTGTATGCCTGTGAGGAATGGGGCGTTGATCAGGCGGATAATTACGTGGATCGGCTTGAGGCCGGCATGAAACGGCTGATTGATCATCCATCGCTTGGCGCGAACTACGACCATGTTTTTTCTGGGTATCGCAAATTACAGGTCGAGCATCACGCTGTTTTTTATCGACTGCTTGAGTCGGAAGTGCTCGTTGTTCGTGTGTTGCACGAGCTCATGGATGCACCGGAAAGGCTTCTGGAGTAGTCGGAGTTATATTTTCGGCGCGGCTTAAATATTTCCATCCAGCACCGTGCTGTTGTCTCCCAACAAGTAACTGCACTTGGAAGAATTACTCGCTGCGCTCCTGATTTTCCAGAATCAATAGGGCCATGTCTCCCATTGGCTCTTCGGCTTTCGGGAATCAAGATGTTGAGCGTGCCTCCGTTTTTCCCTGACCTTTCGGCAGGCGATAAACGTTGTCGGATTACGCCTTTCAGGCTCTCTGTGCCCTGTCTCTTATACACATCTGACGCTGCCGACGAAGAGGATAGTGTAGAT
>CAJXUM010001594.1 GCA_913060855.1 uncultured Lewinella sp.
GCCTCGGTCTCGTGGGCTCGGAGATGTGTATAAGAGACAGATACATACCGAATATATCGGATCGTGTTTTTGTGCTTGGGTCCATAGTTGAGAATATTCCTTCTAAACATTCTTCTCATCGAGCCCAGCTTTTAAAAGATGTTAGGGAGATGATGCCTGAGATAAAATCAGCTGGAGATAAAATGTCTAGGTATCATTATTTGGCAGAAATTTTTTGGCCGATAGATCCAGGTGTTGCTAGAGGTTTTATTAAAGAGGGTTTGCTGAAGACTTCCGGGGAGGATTCTTTGTCTGCTAGGAGAAAGCAGCTTGACCTCGTTGATTTGGCCCATAAGGTTGACCCTGACTTGCCCGATAAAATTATTGATTCAACAGATCAGGATCCGGCTCGAGCAAAGCTACGAAAATCAATAAAGAAGCAAAATGAGAACATAAGTTTTAGAAAGTCTTTGGCGTCTCCTGGCTCCGATATAAAAGAAGTCATAAGGAATAATAGGGAGGAGTTGCCTAGAGCTGCTTGGAAAAATTTATCATTATTGCATGCAGACAAAACGTTGCCTCTATCAGAAATTCAGTGCAGGGAAATGAGCATAGAAGCGTCCGAATTTCCAATTGACCATGCATATCCAATTTATGCATGGATGATCGAAAGCCTAAGAAAGAAATATAGTTCAACGCAGCAAGGGGAGGAGTTCATTCGGCCGGTTTTCGATTCTTGTTGTGAGAATGTATTGTTTCTCGAAAGCATGGTAGGTGTTGCTTGTGGTCGGCGCCCTTTTGTTCCTGATGATTTTTCCCAAGAAGGGCTAGGTGACGGAGTGAAGATCATAAGTAAAGGTGAGAGGAACGTCGCGATGGATATGCTTTCGAATTGGCTGCGCGACACTTCTCCTGATGAGTTAATATTTTCTGACCCTTATTTTTGCCCGGAATCATTTGAGCTTCTGCGTTTGATTTCCGCTAATTGTGAGAATGCTCGGGTTTCTATTTTAACTAGCTTGAAGGCTCAGCAGGATAAGGGGTTATCGAAAAATATAGAAGATGGCTATCGAGCAGCTTGGTCAAAAGAGTATGGTGAAATTCCTCCTCCTCAAACGGATATCGCTGTGCTTGCTTTGGAGGGTAGTGGAGGCTCTCCTGTTCATGATCGCTGGCTTGTCTGTCGCCATGGTGGTGTGAGACTTGGTACATCCTTTAACTCTATTGGTAGACTTAAAGACTCCGAAATCTCTTTCTTTAATGAGGAAGAGTCGCTGAAAATTAAGGCATTGCTTGAAAGTTATTTACATAGAAAAACCAGAATTATGGAAGGAAAAAAAATTAATATTAGTATTTTTGAACTATAAAAGTATCGAAACAACAAAGGAACAGCAGGGCACCCATCAATTAGAAGATCTCTCACAGTTCGGGTGGTTGTTGTTCGATAGAGCGTCGCTCGGAAGCATCTATTGGCACAAGGTTGGGGACCGCCATCAACTAGCAGATCCGTTGGCGTTTTTTCCTGATCTGGATCAACGTACGTGACCTGAAACAAGGACAGACTCTGAAATAAGCATTCAAAAAGGAGGCTGCCATGAAAACCAATGTGGGTAATACAGACCGTCTTTTCCGGTTAGTGTTGGGTGTGGTTATCATTGCTCTGGGCGTTGTATTCCAGAGCTGGTGGGGGGCTATCGGCATTATCCCGCTGTTCACCGGCACCATGCGTTGGTGCCCGGCTTATTTACCGTTTGGCATTTCCACCTGCAAGACACCCAAAGTCTAGGCGTGAGGAACGGATAAACAGGAATAGGGCACCTATCCGTTCAGCCATTGTAGGCCTTGGTTCTCACTGACTGGGCGTACAGCGGTTCGCCGTAGGCCGGTGTGCTATCACGTGGCGAAATCCACCAGCGATGTTTAGCCTGGGCAACCGTTTCTCCCTGTTCATCAACGATATGGGTTTCTCCCTGAACCTTGTGGCTGCTTGAGCAATCTTGCTGATGCAGGATCCTTTCTGTACCCAACAGGCTGCGCCCTTCTTCTGGTATTCGATATCCATGCCGGTAACGCTCTAGCACCCATTATCCGATGTGCCCATCTTCGCATACAGGTACGGACAGCGGCCT
>CAJXUM010001595.1 GCA_913060855.1 uncultured Lewinella sp.
TCGTCGGCAGCGTCAGATGTGTATAAGAGACAGGATATTGTGAGGTTGGCAGGCCTGCTTATCTAGTAATATTTCCAAGTTTTTTTGCCGCCCACCAAATAGATTAATAGAGGCAATACCATCTAGGTTTTCGAAAGCGGTTCGGATTTCTTTTTCTGCTACATTACGCAGGCGATCAGTACCGCCACTACCCCGAATTTGTAATTCCAAGAATTGATTGGTCAATTGCTGGAGGTCGATCTTAGAGACCATTACAAATAAGTCGGCGGGTAACTGCGTTTTGACGGCATCAATTTTCTGCTGTAGCTTTAAAAAGACATACTTGAAGCGAACATTCTGCTCAAAACTTACCTGGATAAATGCCCGATTTCCGTTAATTCTGGTGTCGATTTTCTCTACGCCCTCCATGGTCCCTATTGCGCCTTCTACCGGAATGACACCCTGTTGTTCCAGGTATTCCGGCGTGACTTCTGTAGGAGAACCTACCTGGATGAATAACATAGGAAGCTCAGCATTAGGGAGTAGCTCCACCGGCAGTTGCTGGTAGGACAGGTAGCCCAGAAGGCTTAACCCTATGAAGATCATACAGATAGTTACTTTCCTATGTATTAGGGTGTTCATATGTTGAAACTTGTCGGAAAAACATCATAATTAGTTTTGTGTGTCGGTTGCCGTAGATCTTCCATAAATAGATGACCTATCGCTTGAAATCAATGACTGCATAAACACAAGGAATAACGACTAAGGTCAGTAGGGTAGAAGTGACCAAACCACCGATTACCGCCCATGCCATGGGGGCTCGCAAGGCCGCACTTTCTCCAAATCCAAAAGTCAATGGCAAAAGGGCTAGAACCGTCGTCAAACTCGTCATCAAAATAGGGCGAATACGCTGCTGCCCAGCCTGGGCGATGGCTTCATATTTAG
The DNA here is from genome assembly GCA_913060855.1 of uncultured Lewinella sp. GTDB lineage: Bacteria > Bacteroidota > Bacteroidia > Chitinophagales > Saprospiraceae > DT-111. The sequence continues at coordinate 925 of CAJXUM010001595.1, forward strand.
CCAAACCACCCCGTTTCAGCTGGTTGATCCGATCGACCAGAATAATGGCATCATTCACCGCAATCCCGACCAGCATAATAATCCCGATAATCGCCATGATACTTAGCGGGGTATTGAGCCAATAGAAAGTGGCTATGGTACCGACTACCGCTAGTGGAATCGTCAATAAGATCGTGAAAGGATGTAGCAAAGACTCAAACTGAGAGGCCATAACCATGTAGACCAGTATGACTGACAGTATCAAGGAAAAGCCTAAACTCTGCATTGATTGCTGCCGGCGCGCTTCATCTCCAGCCACTGTAATGCGATAATTGAGCGGTAGATCAATCGATTCGACCCGCTCGCGTATTTGCTGGGCAATGAATTCCAATGGAATGTCTTTGTCCGCCTGCGCGTACACTTTACCGATCCGACTTTGGTTGCGATGATGAATTTCTTTGGGGGCATTGGATGACCGTAAAGTCGCTATTTCATGTAGGCGATATACTTTCTCCCCCCCCTTTATGCTTAGGTTTTCAAAATCCTTCAAGCCCTGGTCAGGTATTTGTAAGATGATATCGATCATTTCTCCTGCCCGCTCTAATTTTCCTGCCGTTTTACCTCTCAACTGATCCTGTATTTGGGTAATAACATTATTCATATCGAGATTGTACAAACCCAATTTGAACCGATCGAAAAGTACCTCTACTTCTGGTGCACCTTGCTCGATCGACGTCTGTAGATTGAGCAAGCCTGGCATGTCAAAAATCTGATCGCGAACCTCAGCCGTAAGCTGTTCGATAACGCCCAAGTCTTCTCCTTTTATTTCTATCACTAAGGGGGCTTCTTCGGTACGCAAAATACTGTTCAAGGAAGAAGCTTCAGGTGAAAAGGATAATTTAACGCCGGAGATATCTTTGGTGACCTGATCGAGGACTGCTATTACTTTTTGGATCCCCAATCGGGTACTATCAACGAGGGCCACTTCTACAATGGCGGTATGCTCACCTTGGAATACACCGGATTGATTCCCTTCCAATTCCGTTTTGGGGCCAATATGGCTATAGATAAACCTCAAATCCTCTTTCAGCACTTCCTTGATTATCTCTTCTACATTTCCGACGGTAGAGGCCGTTCTTTCCAGCACTGTTCCTTCTGTCTCTTATACACATCTCCGAGCCCACGAGACCGAGGCTGATCTCGT
>CAJXUM010001596.1 GCA_913060855.1 uncultured Lewinella sp.
AGATGTGTATAAGAGACAGCTAGCGAAAGTCTTGGACAAAGTGGGCTATCAAACGATGGCGATTGGGAAGTGGCACCTGGGAGCGCATCCTACTTTACACCCCCTCGAACGTGGCTTCGATGAGTTCTATGGCTTCCTAAGTGGTGGGCATCGGTATTTCCCAGAAGACTGGACACTCCCTGACCTCTCCCATATTAAAAAGCAGAACGATGGCTATCGCACCAAACTACTCAGTAATCATACCCGGGTAGAAGAAAAGGAATACCTCACAGATGCACTATCAAGAGAAGCGGTTGAGTTTGTGGAAAGAAACCAAACACAACCCTTTTTCCTTTACCTCGCTTACAATGCGCCGCATGGTCCACTCCAAGCTACTCAGCAATATTTGGATCGATTCGAGCACATCCAAAATAAGAAACGAAAAACCTATGCCGCCATGGTAAGTGCCGTGGATGATGGCGTAGGCGCGCTGTTGTCAAAACTAGAGTCGCTAAATATGGAAGAAAATACGATTGTCTTTTTTCTCTCCGATAATGGCGGACCAGAAAAGTCAAATGGCTCCGACAATGGCCCACTACGAGAAGGGAAGAGCAGTCTATTTGAGGGAGGCGTTCGGGTGCCCTTTGCGGTGCAATGGCCGGGACAGATTCCCGCTGGCACCGTTTATGACAAGGCCGTCATTTCTCTAGATATTTTCGCTACTGCTGTAGCTGCCGCAAAAGCCCCAACCCATCCCAAACGCCCGCTAGATGGAGTGAATCTTCTGCCCTATCTGAAAGGAAAAAAATCGAGCGCTCCACATAAGCAATTGTATTGGCGCAAATTTGATCAAAATTGGTATATTGTTAGAGATGGGAAAAGCGGGCATAAAATGATGGTCGGACCTAAGGAGACTCCTGAACAATTGTATGATGTTGTCGGAGATATCAGGGAAGCTGAAAATGTGGTAGCCGATTATCCGAAAGTACTGAAGCGATTGGAAAGAAAACGTAAATCCTGGCTCACTGAATTGAAGGATCCTACTTTTATGGGGCTGATCCAGCGAAAAGCTTATTATAAATTGAAAGGATACAAGCGGGATGAATGAGCGTAGCCGTCAATTTATTGACGAGGCCCTAGGCTTTTCATTTCGATCTATATTTACATTCTGATTGGAAGTGACAGCAGGAGCTGTCAGAGGCGAGGACGGGTCGAGGTACACAGCTGGAGCTTGTGTACCAACGGCGAGTAGCGGCCACAATTTCTGGGGCCAGCTTTGAGGCACGCAAATAGATTTACGGCCTGCTGAGGGCCGCTACGATATTATTATAAATCCGATCTTGAATATTCTCCGTTTCCGCTTTTACAAAAGCCTGGCCAGTCACCCGCTCGAATAATTCAATATAACGATCCGTCACCTGTTCAACCAAGGGGTCGGGCATAATCGGCATCAGTTGCCCTTCTTTGCCTTGGAAGCCATGCCCCATCAGCCATTCTCTCACGAATTCTTTGGACAATTGCTTTTGACGTTCTCCTTTTTCTTGGCGTTCTTCATAGCCTTCTTGGTAGAAATAGCGGGAGCTATCTGGTGTATGAATCTCATCGATCAGGTAAATGGTATCTCCTTTTTTTCCAAATTCGTATTTGGTATCCACTAGTATTAGGCCTTGGGCGGCTGCCATTTCGGTGCCGCGCTGGAATAGGGCACGCGTATAAGCCTCTAGCTGAAGATACTCCGCTTCCGGTACGATATTTTGCGCAATAATTTCTTCTCTTGAAATATCTTCATCATGGCCTTCTTCGGCTTTGGTAGCAGGCGTGATAATGGGACTCGGAAATCGATCATTTTCCTTCATGCCTTCTGGCAAAGTAACCCCACAGAGCACACGCTTACCCGCCTTGTATTCTCGCCAGGCGTGCCCGACTAAATATCCGCGAATAACCATCTCCACTTTATAGGGCTCACAGGCAATACCGATCGCTACATTGGGATCTGGAACGGCCAATAGCCAATTGGGGACGATATCTCTAGTCGCTTCGAGAAAGTAGGTAGCTACTTGGTTCAACACCTGTCCTTTATCTGTCTCTTATACACATCTCCGAGCCCACGAGACCGAGGCTGATCT
>CAJXUM010001597.1 GCA_913060855.1 uncultured Lewinella sp.
CAGCCTCGGTCTCGTGGGCTCGGAGATGTGTATAAGAGACAGATAAGTAGCTGGATGTATATAATCGTCCCTTTTGGAGGAAGGTATTTTTGTGTTAGACTAGGCAGGTTTGATGATAATAGCCACAGCTACTTGAAGAAAACCTAACGGAGTATAACGCAAAAAGAGCCCGCCATAAAGAGCCAATTATATAGATTCAGCTACTTAATGTCTTTGTCACCATTTCTTTTTTGGGGCCCTTGTAAGATTCGGGGAAGAAAAACACTAGTCCCTGTGGATTTATCCACTAAATAAAATATACTTGTGCGAAAATAAGAGAATACCAATGACGGATCAAATCCAGGTTTTTGTGACAGGAGGGACTTTTGATAAAGAATACAATTTCATAACCGGGGATCTATTTTTCAAAAATACGCACTTACCGGAGATGTTTATCCGCGGAAGGAGCACGCTAGATATAGATGTCAAAACCTTGATGATGGTAGATAGTCTAGAAATGACAGACGCTGACCGAGCCATCATTTTACATACTTGTCAAGGTAATAAGGCCAATAAGATATTGATCACACATGGTACGGATACTATGGTCAAAACGGCTAAATTTCTAGCTGATGCAGATATTAAAGGCAAAACGATCGTTATAACGGGGGCAATGGTTCCTTATGCTTTTGGTACCTCTTCTGATGGTTTTTTTAATCTCGGGAGTGCCTTGGCTTTTGTGCAAATGCTGGAACCAGGCGTCTATGTAGCCATGAATGGCCGGTATTATCCTTGGAATCAGGTACGGAAAAACCGTAAGACAGGCTTCTTCGAATCAACAGCTGAAGAATAGTAAAGAGCTTAATTATGGATTATTTAGGACTATTGGTTGAGTTACTGTTTTTTGGAATGGGACTTTACTTTCTATTATTGTCTTTTGGGGTAGTAAAAGTAAGGGATGCCGAGAAGCAGCAGAAAGTAGATGCTTTCTTTGAAGGGAATACCATCTTGTTGCGCATTGTAGCAGTATGTTTGCTGCTAGTGATGGGACTTAACTTATTGGTGCACTTGAGCCAACTTCTGGCTTGATAACAGGGTGCTTCTCTGACAATTTTTATGTTTTGAGTCAGCAATTTAAGTAGAAATCTTGTTCCCTGTGATCAAAGTTCTTTCACCTAAAACACTGAACACAAAAATTACCAGAGAAGGAACAACGTTAAGAACGTAAAGGTCTACTGATGAAGCGTACGAATTGGCTTGGCGGATTTTTTCCGATGACTGAATCGGGCTATGTGATCAATCCTACTAGTTTAGGGCTTATCTCCTCTGATTGGAAGCCTTTGCTGAACGTCTTGAAAGAATACTGCCTACAACAATTTGGAAATAGCTTTAGGAGTATGTGGGTTAGGGGGAGCTTAGCGCGAGGCTTGTTTCAGGACGGTCTGTCGGATATTGATGTACTTGCCTTGGTCCATACTACTCCTGCGGTGAGATGGAAGGATTGTAGACCCGCTAGTACCGTTTTGCGCGAATGGCGTGCGCTATTCCCAAAGGGCTACACCGCTTGTCCGATTGAAGTGATGGTTAGCTCATTTGACGAAACGCTACAAGTAGAAATGCCGCGAATAAGCATGCTGATCAAAACGCAATCGGTATGCTGGTGGGGGGAAGATATTTCGCCCTATTTGGCTCCGATCAAGCCAGGACCTGCGATGTGTATCCATTATCGATGGCTGGCTGCAGATTGGAAATCCTTGCAGCAAATGGACGAGCCCGATACGCTGGCCTTTCGCACTTATATCAAAACACTAATTCGCACGGCTTTTGAATTGGTGATGGAACGCCAAGGAAAATTTACGCCGGATTTGTTCTGGGCCGTGGAAAGTTTTGCTCAATATTATCCCCAAAAGTCCGTTCAAATGAAAAAAATACTAAATTTGTACATCCAACCGTTGGATAAAAAGCAACAATTAACCACACTACTAGCGGAGATTACACCTTGGATATTGAGCGAGTCAAAACGGCTTACTTCTTAAAAAGTACCGCTCCCTGTTCGTAATAGACCGCTGCCTTACCCCTGTCTCTTATACACATCTCCGAGCCCACGAGACCGAGGCTGATC
>CAJXUM010001598.1 GCA_913060855.1 uncultured Lewinella sp.
GCACAGAATGTGGTGAGAGGTAATAAAAGAGATAAAAAAACCAATTTAACCAATTAAAATTAGGAACGCAGCTAAAAAAACACCTGAAACACACAAAAATTTCGCCAACCAGCTTCCCGCAATAAAAAAATCGGGACAAGTTATACTGCTGTACATCTTGTCCCGATTTTTTTGGTTAAACGTGAAAGAAGGTCGATCAATGTCCCTTCTTTCGCGTTAAATACGATAAGGGTATTGGATAGCCTATTGCTCGTCCTCTGCCACTACTTCGCTTAGATCGACGCGCATCCCATCTCTATAAGCAACGATAAAAGCATCCTTAATCCCTATTTTCCGAATGTATTTTTTCAATTCTTTGGCTTCCTGGTAATTCATAAATTTCCCCACTAGCACTTTCTGGAGGCTACCATCTGACTCTAAAGCCATATCATCTCCACCTGCTAAGTTGTCTGGAATATATGTTTTTTCGTAAGCTCCGATTTGAATCTTGAAATGCGTCCCGTTTTCCGCTTCGCGTGGAACCATTACATTTGACGCAGGCTGCTCTTCATTTTTTTGACGCAAGGCCTCTCGCGCATCCATCAGTTGATTATTGAGTTCCATCACTTCACGCTCTTTCTGCGCTACCATTGAGCCAGAATTTGCCCGTTCAGATTCCATTTGATTAATTCGAGATTGTAGTTCGCGATTTTCTTCTCGGAGTACGTTGGTCTCTTCTTTTAAATCTATTAGCAATTCAGGGTTTTTGCGGTACTTCTTCAACTCCGCCTTCATGGCCTTCTTCTCTTCTTTCGTCAATTTTTGAGCCTGGGCCTGGTACCCAACTGAAACCATCAACAAGAGGATAATGATACGTGTTAGCATTCTCATGGTAAAAGTTTTTTTTCGTTTAAGTTATTCAATAACGTTCTTTGGGGGCGGATTAGTGGATGAGATGCAGTAATTCCATTAATTTCCCTCATTTAATAAGGATAAAAGGGCTTCTGCAAGGCCATGAGTAATCGATCTTTTCGGGCACTTAGGAATGACGATAAGAATGATCCATCAAGGTTTGCACCATAATGTCTGCAATTTTCCAAATTTTACACAAAAAAACAACTTTCTTTTTAACATATATGTATAGATAGGTTAAAAATAGTCTTTCATGAAGCTATTAGAACAATTGAGGCAGTTATGGCCTAGCAGAAGTGCAGCAAAGGAATGGACCATCGAAACTATCACTGCTTTTTCTTCGGATAAAGTTGGCGATTCCTTTGATTTACAAGTATTTCTACCCCCCAATTATCATACCACAAACCAATATTTACCGATTCTATTTTTAAATGATGGGCAAGATGTAGAAGCACTGGGATTAGAAAACACCCTGAAACTCAGCTATCAATATTCCACTGTTTCTGACTTTATACTGGTGGCGATACAAGCCGTGGATCGGATGCACACCTATGGCACCAGTCAAATACTGGATTACAAAAAAAGGGGAAGTAAGGCGAAAGCTTACGGAGCCTTTATTGTAGAAGAGTTATTACCTTGGCTACAGCTTCAATATCGAGTCAGTACTAAGCCACAGGCACATACTTTTGCGGGTTTCTCGCTAGGCGGTTTATCTGCTTTGGATATCGTGTGGAATTATCCTGCTGTTTTTGGCCAGGTCGGCGTCTTCTCTGGTTCTCTTTGGTGGCGATCTCAAGCCTTTGATCCTGCTGATCCGGATGCCCATCGTATTATGCACGACCAGGTCGCCGCTGGGCCGAAAAAAGAAGGCTTACGCTTCTGGCTCCAAACTGGCACACTAGATGAAAAGGAAGATCGAAATAATAATGGCGTTATCGACGCGATAGATGATACGGTAGACCTGATCGGTATTTTACGAGAGCTGGGTTATCAAGCGATTGAATATGTAGAGGTGGAAGGTGGTGAGCATAATCCGCAGACTTGGGGAAAGGTGTTTCCTCAGTTTTTGCGGTGGGGGTTTGGGCGCGGACGGGGCTAGGCTTTGGACATGGCTTGACAGCAGGAGCTGTCGGAGGCGGGGACGGGACAGGTTCCGGTCGGGAGACCGTGAACCAACGGCGGGGACGGGCCAAGCGGCGTAGGGTGGTGA
>CAJXUM010001599.1 GCA_913060855.1 uncultured Lewinella sp.
TCCTCTTCGTCGGCAGCGTCAGATGTGTATAAGAGACAGCTGTTTTACCCGTCAGCGAATTGCCGGAACTAGGAGCTGTGGTTTCTATTTTCCCTAATCCAGCGCGTACGAATTTGAATGTGGCAGTGACTACCGAGCAATCTAGCCCCGTTACTATAAGTGTTTTTTCAGTAGATGGAAAGTTATTATTGAGAAAAGAAGAACGACTAAGTATCGGTAGTCAACTCTTTAACTTAGATGTTTCTGACTTGGCCAGTGGGTTTTATATGGTACGATTGGATGCAGGGAATAGTACGATCACTGAAAAAATTATAGTAGAATAAAACGCTTGACCTTTAGCTAAAATTTGAAATAAAAAACTCCCGAGTAGGTTGACTCGGGAGGGAATGATCAAAAAACAGCAGGATATAACAATGTTTGAAAACATTATTCGGTAACATTGATCGTTCAGGTATTCATCTGAACGATCAATGCCATTTTTGTCACCAATATGAAGTGTTGTTAGGGAATTAGAAACAAATAAGGCACCCAAGAAGGCGCAGCCATTTTGTTGCCAGACTAGACGAGAGAATCGTCCCTGTAACTATACTAGAAGCATAGCTACATGAGGTTCTAACAACGACGCTTGGCAGCAAAAGAGCAAGCCGAACGGGTCGATTAGTTATTTCTAAGTCCCTTAAATAAAGTATAGTCTAGAAGTAGTGTAGTGCGCGTTGTGGTTAACGATAAGGAGGTATAGGGTAGAACCTCCCCCCTTTCATCATCTATTTTATTGTAGCTAGTCTTTGTCTTTTATAAATCACTGATCCTCCTTACCACGCGGTATAAGCGGGTATACTCATTGACTTCCTCTATAAACGGATCATATTCTAAGTGATTGGCTGAAATTAACTTCAAGTGCGATACTCGATTCTTAGTGTTGAATATTCTCTGGACGTATTTCACCCAAAGTGATCCATTATTCTTGACCGCATAGATCTTGTTGTCATTGATCTCATGTACACCAGCGATCTCTCTACAGATAACCAGGTCACTATCTCTAATGATTGGCTCCATACTATTTCCGCTAATCGGAAAACTCACCAAACTACTGCCGCCCAGGCCCGGAACACTGAAAAAGGAGGTGTCTTCTGAAGCAAAGCTTCCCGCATCCACAGCCGTACCTGCAAAGGCTTCGACACTAGTAAATAGAATGTTGCCTTTGGGCTGATTATCTAAGCCATTAGCGGGTAATTCTTCGGGCAAATCAAACCCAAAAGGAGTCCCCATATCATCTAGTAAATACGAATCATTGACACCGAATTCTCTACATACAATACGGGCCTGACGGTAATCGATACACCGTTTATCATCGGTGTTCAAGTAAGCTCGGATAATGTGGCCATAGGCACGATTACCTAGTACTTTTTCAGCAAAATCTCCCATCCCTCTACCATTGCGGTCATTTTTGACCACAACGCCTTTTTCCTCTAAAAGGTGAAAAACTTTGATGAATCGTTCGTTCAATAGTATCCGATCTTCACGTATCATGTTTGAAGAGTTGAGTTTTTAAAACAAAACAAAATAATTTGGTTGCAATATAAAACGAATTTGTTTTAGAAACAAATAATTTTAAAAGAAATACTGTTAAATTTTCTGTTTGTTTTTCGAAAAAAGCTACACAAAAGATGGTAGAAGTGATGCTTAGCCTCGACTATCGAGTAGAAGATTAAGAGGCTACCTTTCCCCGTTCAAAAATCAGATTTTTTGCCCAGCAACTATCCTTTCTAGGGTAGACAAGGTAGTCGTCAATTCTTCTCGCGTATTATAATAATGGGGAGATAATCTCAAGATCCAGGGGGCCTTTTTAGCGCCCATATCAAAACGGTTATACTCCCAGGTAGTATGTGAGCTATTGATACCGGCAAGTCGGAGTTTTTCTTGTAGTGCTATCGGCTCATGTCCGGGTATATAAAGGGTGACGATGGCGGCCTTTTCTTCCCCTTTATCGAGTACTTTAATAGAAGGAATATCACTCAAGCCCTGTCTTAGGTACTGGGCCAATTCTTTCACCCTGTCTCTTATACACATCTCCGAGCCCACGAGACCGAGGCTGATCT
>CAJXUM010001600.1 GCA_913060855.1 uncultured Lewinella sp.
ATCTACACTATCCTCTTCGTCGGCAGCGTCAGATGTGTATAAGAGACAGCCCACCAGGTACAGGACAGCGTTCGATAGAAGCATAAAGCATCCCCTCTTGGAATTGATCAATTCCGAAAGAGATTTTACCCGTTACTTGTTCATTTAAGTGTGTCATGGGGTGATCCTTCCCGATATATTTAAATGACGGGGAAGGGATCAATGGAGCATCTACGGGAGCCTCTAATCCGGCAGCTAAGTTTAATAAATCACTGTAGGCTAAAGTTTCGGTTTTCGTAGGATGGATCATCCGGCCAGAATCTACCTTAATAAGGTGTGCATCCAGCTTCCAATGTTGCGCGGCCGCATTAATAAACAACTGCCGAGCGGTGGCAAAGATGGGCCGAGCCAAGCGGTAATAGCCCGCCATTCCCCAACTTCCACCGGTTCCCATAAAATGATCGGTATCGGGTGATCTGATCTCTTGAATAATTTTTGCGGGTGATATACAAAGTTCTTCTGCGGCCAATATCCTAATGGTCGAATTGGTCCCCTGGCCCATTTCCGTCTTATTTGTAATTAGTCGAATGAATCCATCTGCTTGAAAAATAAGCAGTCGATTGGCCTGGAATGAAGTTTGGCTTTTTATGCTAGATTTCCCATCCCATCTTTCCAACCCCATCACCAAGCCTCCTCCAGCCCAAGCTATCATCTTGAGAAAAAATCTCCTACTCGTATCTGTCATGATTATTGTATTTTTTTTGCGGCGAGAGCAATCGCTTTTTTAATGCGCGGATAAGTTCCACAGCGACACAGGATTTTGGACATGCTTTCTTCTATTTCGTTCTCTTTCGGATTTGGGTTAGCGGCGAGCAGTGCGGTGGCTTGCATAATTTGCCCAGATTGGCAGTAGCCGCATTGTGGTACATGCACCGCTTTCCAGGCCTCTTGTACGGGATGATCTCCATCCGCTGATAGTCCTTCTATCGTGGTAATCTGCTTTCCTTCCGCAAGGCTGATAGGCAATAGACAGGACTGAGTGGCCTTGCCATCTACCATCAAAGTGCAGCTCCCGCAGATTCCTAAGCCACAACCATATTTTGTTCCCCGGAGGTGGAGTAAATCCCGTAGTACCCAAAGCAGTGGCATATCTGCGACTGCTGTTACGGATGTAGTTTTACCGTTTATGGATAAGTTATAGACCGGCATACTATTTATTGTTGATTAGCCGCTAATCTATAGGAAATAGTCTCACTTTGGGGATCAAATATGCTAAGTGGCGGAAAACAAAGGGTAAGTGACGAAAGACATCTGAGGCATCAAAAAAGATAATGGATAAGTAACTATGGCTAATCAAAGTAGAAACACGACTTATTCGCCTATTTAAAGAAGGCATTATAGGATCGACTATAACGAAGTTCATCTCCACCACGTAGTAATAGGCGGCCATCTCCATTCGGGTTGGGGATGATTTTTTCAATAAATTCTACATTGACAACTGTCGAGCGATGTACTCGTTTGAATAAGCTAGCAGGAAGTGCTTCTTGAAAAGATTTTAGGCTTTGGTATTTTACAAACTTCTTGCCAGCCGCAAAAATGGTGATCGCATTATTGCTCACCTGGATATGACTAATTTCTCTGATCGGAACTTTGACCAGGGCTTTATGATCGGATAAAAGAATTGATCGATCTGTTGTAACGAATGGCGAGTGAGTTTGATTTTCTTTTAAGGAACTTGGTTTTCTAGTGTCGTGGATAATCATACCTACTAGTGCCATATAACACAATAGATTACCCGCCAAATTATTGGTAAGTGAAGCGGTGAGGGTATTGAAGGAAGGACTAACGCAGCCAAAGAGTAGCGCAAAGCTCGTCATTAGAAAGAATTGGCAGAAAAAAAGATTCAATACACTTGCCACTACACCGATTCCTCCCAGGGTCAATACACTTTTCTGCTGCAGGCCACTTTTCAAGAGTAATTGGGTGGTAAAACGTTTTAAAGGACGATAAAGTACCCACCAGAAGACCAAGCCTCCAAGGCCGATAAACCCCAATTCGGTCAAACAGGTAATACCTGTCTCTTATACACATCTGACGCTGCCGACGAAGAGGATAGTGTA
>CAJXUM010001601.1 GCA_913060855.1 uncultured Lewinella sp.
TATCCTCTTCGTCGGCAGCGTCAGATGTGTATAAGAGACAGGGATGGGCTGAGGCTCCGCAGGATCCCCGCCAAGAGACTTGGACCTGGCACCCTGATTTCGACCTCGGACGAACCTCCATGCCTATTGTAGTGGCCGACGTAGATGAAGACGGAGATAATGATTTGATCTATGCTATTGGCCATGACTACGGCTTATACTGGGTCGAACAACAAAAAAATGGAGCCGAAAGTAACTGGGAAAAACACCTAATAGATAGTACTTGGTCACAAGGGCATAGCCCGCTCTGGGTTGACCTCGACAATAATGGAAAAAAAGAGTTTGTCGCCGGTAAAAGGTATTGGGCGCATGAGGGCAAAGATCCGGGGGCCAGTGACCCTTTAGTGATCTATCGGTATGAATTTGATCAGAAAGAAGGAAAGTTTAAAAGGTATCCAATCCAGGAAAATGGCCCCGCGGGTACTGGCCTCGACCCGAAGGCAGTCGACCTTGATGGTGATGGCGACCTTGACTTGGTACTGCCAGGACGTAGTGGGCTCTACTGGTATGAGAACCTTCTTCCCGTCAGGGGGTGAATTACTCATCCCCTCAGCTCCCGCCTTCCCGTCAGGAGGTGAGTTCCCGTCAGGAGGTGAGGTAATTCACTCCCTGACGGGCCCAAGCCTCGAAATCAAAATGATGCAGGACGCCCGCCGCCGCCGGATCTGCCGCCAGGGGCTTTAGAGCAGTCGATAAATGAAGGAATGCTTCCTTAGTATTCGCATGCGGTGCCTTGCCAAAAAAATCAAGGAGTAGCTTCTCATAAGGAGCTAAACCACCTGATTTTTTCAAATACCGCTGTGTCGATCGGCAGATGGAAGGCAGCAAATTGTAGTTTCCCAATTCGTAGTGCAAGGCCAAATGTAGGATACGACCAAAACGGAAAAGCTCCGATCGAAAACTCAAGTCATCACGATGAATTAATGGCGCCAACCAATCTAAAGCCTGATCATATTTACCAACGCGGAAAAGGGTATAGGCAAAGAAATAGTAAAACGGAAACTTAAACACTTCATTGAGTTTATTCCCCAGGCGTTCAAACTCCATTTTTGTCTCCTCAATTGTTTTTTCTGCAGCTTCAAATTGGCTTTTCCTGATAAAAACCTCTAACCGCAAGGAGTGATACATTCTAAACCACATGACTTCTTCCTCCCCTTTCAGTGATCGGCCCAATTGCGCCGGAAAAATCAATATTTGCTCCAGTGCTAACATCGCTTCATCGTAGGCCTTCAGGTGAATCAAGCCTAAAATCCAGTTGTTGGAAGCAGCAAGGTATTGAGTGGCTCGCTCCTCCATGAAATGCAAATGATCCTGGTAAAGATTCACCAATTGCGCCCGACAATCTACACAAGCCTTTTTTTGGCCGACACAATCATTATACAAACCGAGAGTGTTTAGGAAAACCACTTTAGCACTAAAGGATTGTGCTTGTTGAATGTCCTGAAGGAGCGGATGCCGAATCAATTCATCATAGCTTTTTCGCTCTTCTGCCGTTTTTGCATAATGGTGTTTGTAGTACCAATCAAATAACTGCATAGAAACCCATTCCATTTCCCGAAGATTAGACAATTGAGCAAGGGCTCGTTGCTCCATCTCCCAGAATCTTTGAATGTGTAGCGCACGATTTTCTACTCCTAGTACAAATATATAGAGTCGCTTCCAGCGTTGGTACACCGTAATTAGTGTTTCGAATAGTTCGAAAGCAGTCGCTTTTTCTGCAGCTCGTTTTAGCAATTGATCAGCGGCGTGAAAGAGCTTTCGTTGATAAAGGATGTCGCTTTTTTGAATAAGTAACTGCACTTCATGATAGATACTATCCTCTTCGTATTGGCGGCCTAGACTCCCTAATACCCGGTGAAAAAGTTGGTTTTTTAAAACGGGTAAAGCCTGGCCCTTGAATGCCTGCTGTAACTTCTTTTCATCATATTTTTCTGCTTTCGCTAAATAATCGAAAAGCCGCATGTATTGGCTGTCCCCTTTTTTTTGATAGCTGCCCAATAGCAGTTTGAAGCTGTCTCTTATACACATCTCCGAGCCCACGAGACCGAGGCTGATCTC
>CAJXUM010001602.1 GCA_913060855.1 uncultured Lewinella sp.
GCAGCGTCAGATGTGTATAAGAGACAGCGCGTCTCCTATCGCTTCAGGGGCAGTGCCGATGGCAGGGACAACTATATTGGTTTTCGCGTTGCCCGGTACTAACCCTTGACCCCTTTTAACCTTTTACACTTTTTCTTCCGCGAAGCGGATCGTTTTTGAAAATTTACACCTATGACCCAAATAGAAAAAATATTGCAAGAAGTTTTCGGCAATATTAATTTTGAACAACAACCTAGTATTGAAGCTATTCGGAGGTTTCACAGCAAGTATACTTATTGTTTAGATGAGGAGGGAAAGGAAATTATAGGATTAGCCTGTCGGGAGTCTGATTGCGAAAACCTAAGCTTGACAGCAAAATTCAAACACCTACAGTATCTAAATATCAGTGGAAATTCGAATTTAAAGACAATCCAATTCGAAGAGGCCATGCCTGATCTCTTTCACTTGGATTTGAATGAAAATGCACTGGAACAATTGACGCTACCAGCAGGATTTGCTGTGCTCAAGCATTTAGATGTTAGTCGTAATAAATTGAAGCAGCTGGATATGCAGGGTAGTATGCCAGCCCTTACCTTTCTGGATATAAGTGCTAACCAAGTGGGAGATTTGATACTGAATACACCAGCACTTCAATATGCCTACCTCCTCGATAACCAACTAAGTCGACTAAACTTCAACAGCATACCAAGGAAACTAGAGGTCTTGCATCTGAAGAATAATAAGCTAGAGAGTTTACCCAGCAATTTCAGTTCCTTTGATAGCTTGAATTCCTTATTCATTCATGGCAATCCTTTACCTGCTATCCCAAAGGAGCTCATTTCCTCAGAAGAAAATGGGAATTCCTATGAGGAAGTCTGGAATTATCTACAAGATTTGGGAGAAGGTACGGTCATCAACACCCGCGTCAAGCTAATCATCGTGGGAAATGGTCGAGTTGGTAAAACTTCCATGTACCGCCGCCTCGCCAATGAACCTCATAATAAAGAAGAACCCTTTACCCATGGTGTGCAAATCGGCCAACTGGATAAAGAAGACCTACCAGAAGTCAAGACTGAAGACCTGAAGCTACAAGCCTGGGATTTTGGTGGCCAAGAGATTTTCTATGCGACCCACCAGTTTTTTCTTAGCGATGAGGCTGTTTATGTTCTAGCGTGGACGGATGAAGAAAATGTGGTCGCCTACAAAAAAAAAGATAAAGATATTCTCCCTTTTGATGAGCAGTGGAGATCCTGTGAATATTGGTTGGAAAACATTCGACTTAGGGCTACTAGCAGCCCGGTCTTAATAGTACAAACCCATAGTGATGTCATCCAAAACAAATGCTCAAGTGACCCAGATTGGGAAAAACCACCCTACAACGCCATTCCCATCAACTTTAGTGCGGCCAAAGATTTTGGTTTAATGGAATTGAAGAGCCTGCTTACCAATGGACTGAATACTGCGATCCCTATGTTAGGCCAGGAGTTTCCACGAAGTTATGAGCATGTGATTCAATTGATACAGCAGCTAAAACAAGAACAGCCCAGCATTACGCATAGTCATTTCCTCCAACTTTGTAATCAAGCGGGGATACAAGAAGGCGGGGAACAGACCTTGTTGGAATACCTGGTTAAAAGTGGTGTGGTTGTCTACTTTAATAAGCCATTCCTAAAGGAAGTCATTTATATTGACCCTAACTGGCTCACGCAGCAAGTTTACTTATTGATCAATAATGATCTTCGCGCGCGAAAGGGACGAATTGATCAAGCCTATTTAGAGCGCTTATTGCCATCACCGGACTATGACGAGAAGAAAAGAAATCAGTTCGTCGAGCTACTCAAATCATTCGAGCTTATTTTCGAGCCGAAAGGGGAATCCTTTTATATCGCGCCCCAGTATCTTCCAGAAAGACTGGATTCAACAGAACAGAAGTTGCACAACATAATTCTTGGAGACCTATCTTTAGTTTTCGTTTTCCGCTTTCCTAAGTTTTTACCTGACAATGTAATGATCAATTTCTTAAGCAGATATGGTCCTTACTCCAATGATATTTATTGGAAAAATGGCATTTGTTTTTCCAGCGAAGATGGAGCCAATTGTATCATGCACTTTGAGGA
>CAJXUM010001603.1 GCA_913060855.1 uncultured Lewinella sp.
GAGATCAGCCTCGGTCTCGTGGGCTCGGAGATGTGTATAAGAGACAGGATGTGGCTGCTGTGGCCATTTCCTGGCCTGCCAATTCCATGGCTTTCCCCAAACCAACGATGCCTGGTACATTGAGCGTACCCGATCGAAATCCGTGTTCATGTCCTCCCCCATCCATTTGGGCAGTGAGGCGGACACGTGGCGCTCTTTGGTTAACAAATAAGCCACCAACGCCTTTGGGTCCGTATAGTTTATGTCCAGAAAAAGCCATTAAATGTACCCCCACTTCTTTGGGGAGTACCGGGGTTTTACCCACGGCCTGCGTCGCATCGCTGAGAAAAAGGACCCCGTGACGATCACAAATTTCACCAATGGCCTTCATATCTTGGATCACGCCGGTCTCATTATTCGCCCACATGATACTTACCAATACGGTATCAGGCCGAATACTTTTATCTAGTTGTTCAAGATCGATGAGTCCGTCCTGATCCACCGCTAAATAGGTAAGCTCACCTCCATGTTTCTCCACGTAATGGCAGCTATCCAACACCGCCTTATGCTCCGTCCCTACCGTAATCACATGATTACCCTTTCGGTGATACATCTCGAAAACGCCCTTGATAGCGAGATTGAGAGATTCTGTGGCCCCCGAGGTGAACACGATTTCTTTGGTCTCGGCACCAATCAAGGCAGCTGTTTGCTCCCTGGCCCATTCTACGGCTTCCGTGGCGACCCAGCCAAAGGGGTGACTCCGACTCGCCGCATTACCCGGTTTTTCATAAAAATAGGGCAACATTGTCTCCAGTACGCGAGGGTCTGTCGCTGTTGTCGCATTATTATCCAAGTAGATCATATCCATAAAACGAGATTCATTTGGCAAAAGTTAAGGCTATTTGCTTTAATTCGGTAATTTTGCCAGCTGTCAACCTGCTATTGATGAAAAATAACGAATCACTGTTTAGCGAATTCCCTGCTATTTCGAAAGAAGAATGGTTAGCCAAAATTGAAAAAGACCTGAAAGGACGGTCTTTGGAGGAATTAGATTGGGCGCCAGAAGAAGGGATTAGGATAAGTCCATTTGCCCACCTTGAAGACCGCAAAAAAACGGCTGCAATAGGAGATAATCGAGATCAAAATCATTGGGAAATCGGGCAATACATTACCGTTACGGATCCGAAAGCTGCGAACCTTAGTGTCCGGAGCGCCTTAAACGGTGGAGTGAATGCCCCCCTCTTTGAACTGGAATCTCAGCTAACAGAACAGGAATTGAGTCAATTATTCGAAGGAATCGTCCCCACCTTTATATCAACGCATTTTTCCTTCTTAAAAACAGACATAAATCCTGTAGACCTCTGGCAAAACCTGCAACTTTTCTTACAAAAAAATAATATTTCTTTACAAGAGATCAGTGGCTCCTTTGCCTATGATCCATTAGCTGCTCCTTCTAAACTAGACCCACTCATCTCTTTGCTTTCGGGAAACGAAGCGACTCCCTTCAAATTCGTGACACTGGCTGCCAACCCACAACTAGGAACCGTCGAAGCCTTAGCAGATCTCATCCTTCGAGGGCAAACTTATGTGGATCAACTCCAAGATCAAGGCATTATCCCCTCTATCAGTTCATCGCATCTACAGTTTTCCATTCTTTTGGGTGATCAATTCTTTATGGAAATTGCCAAAATTCGCGCCTTGCGGCTGCTATGGTTGAATGTATTAAAAGCCTATGAGGTCGAGCCCGTAGCTCCTACTATCGTTGCTCATTCTAGCGTCCCGCAGTCAGAAGACGATCCCTATCAGCATATGATTCGATCGGCGACACAAAGTATGTCGGCAGTCATTGGCGGGGCACAGCGACTTTACATAGCGCCATCTGATTATCGCCAGGCGAATGCGGAAAGCCGCTTTACAGAAAATCCAGATTTTGGGCCGCGAATTGCCAGAAATGTACAGCATCTCTTGCAGATGGAAAGTTTTTTGGATCGGGTTATCGATCCTGCAGCTGGTAGCTACTATGTAGAGGCATTGAGTGAGCAACTTGCTACTCGAGCTTGGGCCATTTTCCAAGAAAAGGTGTAAGGGCTGTCTCTTATACACATCTGACGCTGC
>CAJXUM010001604.1 GCA_913060855.1 uncultured Lewinella sp.
TCGGTCTCGTGGGCTCGGAGATGTGTATAAGAGACAGGTCTTTGGGCGATAAGCGAATTGTGGTGGTGGATGGGCAAATTATGGGCGCCTCTTTACGCCTCCCACCAAAGGATTCATGGATCTGCAATGTGGCTAGCGGAGGAAGTTCGCACCTAACAGCTATCGATGATGATGAGCGCGAAATTATAAAGCGGCTCAATCCCGTCCTAGCTGAAATGGGAATCGTCATGTATGGTATTGACACCCTGGTCGGGAATGACGGTAAAAGAGTTTTATCCGAAATCAATACTACAAGTATCGGTGGCCTGCCACAAATCGGTAAGCTCCAAGGTACATCGGTGGTACAGCAAGCGGTTCATTTGATTTTGAATTACATAAAGCACAAAAAACAAGGAACAAATGTTATTGGAAACAGGTGAGGAGATTTCAATTATTCGGGAGTTAAAAGTAGAGGAAGCGCCGAAAGGGGCTATTACGCGCTATTGGCTGCATGTAGTAAACGACAGTATGGGCGTACCCATTCATATCCCGATTATTGTAGCGAGGGGCAAGGAGGATGGTAAAGTCTTAGGTCTAACGGCGGCTGTTCATGGTAATGAAATCAATGGAATACCCGTTATTCAGCGAATATTTAAAGAGATAGATATAAACGAGCTGAAAGGCACCATTGTGGGGGTTCCTGTAGTCAATATCCCGTCCTTTGTTAGAAAAAAGCGACGTTTTATTGATGGTGCCGACCTCAATCATATCATGCCAGGCAAGCCTGATGGAACGGTAAGTCAGGTCTATGCATGGCGAGTATTCAACAAAATTATCAAAGAGTTTGACTACTTGATGGACTTACATACCGCTAGTAATGGGCGAGTAAACTCCTATTATATCCGGGCAGATATGGATGACCCGGTCGTCCGGAAAATGGCGCTTTTACAGAATGCCCAAATCATTGTCCATAATCCACCCAATGATGGTACGTTAAGAGGAGCAGCCGATGACCTTGGTATCGCAGCGATTACCCTTGAAGTAGGGAATCCGAACACCTTCCAAAAAGGGATTATTAGAGAGGGCTTGACAGGACTTCACAACTTGCTGGACTTTTTCGGTATGTTGGCCTGTACGGTGGAAGAACCGGATGAAGAAACGGTACTATGCAAACGATCCTATTGGATTTATACGGATACGGGAGGGCTGCTGCGGGTTTATCCAAAAGTCACAGACTTTGTAAAGAAAGGGGAGGCAATAGCTAGTATGTATAGTATTTTTGGTGACCTCATTAAAGAGTATTATGCACCAGAAGATGGTATTGTAATTGGAAAAAGTATACATCCGATCAATCAGACGGGAGGGCGGATTTTGCACCTAGGGATTGTAGCTGATTAATAGGAATGAATAAGAAAGCCCCATCTCGGATTGACCAAATGGGGCTTTCTTTTATCGTTGGATATCGATATTGGGCTTGTACTTATATCTCATCTTGCACCTCATCCAATGAGATGAATTTAAACTCATCATCAGAGCCCTCGTCCTCCGCTTGGTAATCTAAATCATTCGATTCATCATAATTCAAATCTTCATGCAGGTCGACTTTTGCAGTGCTAGGAGGGACTGGGGTAGATTTCAACACCGTTTTTATCTTAGGTTTTAACAGCCGTGGTCTATTAGCCCTTACCTCTCGCTTTGCATTAGTCGAGCTAGCCGCCACCTCTTGATTTTTACCTTCCAAACTTTTGGTTGTAGTAGGTACAGCCAGAAGCCTTCTCTTATCGATCAGTTGTCCAGTAACTAAGCAGATACCATAGGACTTATTATGGATTCTAATTAGCGCATTTTCTAAATCTCGCATATGCTTTTCTTGCCTATTGATCATTGTTTGTAGCATATCCTTCTCCTGATCCAAACTACTATTGTCATCGGGGTCGTACCCCTCGTCACTATTTTCAAAAATATCCTCTAATTGATCCCGTAATTGAACCACCTCTTTTTGAGATTTTTCCAACTTCGTTTCTATGAGTTGCTTAAATTCTTGCAATACACTATCGGAATACCTGTCTCTTATACACATCTCCGAGCCCACGAGACCGAGGCTGATCTCG
>CAJXUM010001605.1 GCA_913060855.1 uncultured Lewinella sp.
ACGAGATCAGCCTCGGTCTCGTGGGCTCGGAGATGTGTATAAGAGACAGTATATGCACAAGGGGATTATGAAGTGAGAGACTTTGAAGTGATTCGCGAAATGGACAAAATAGAGGACTATCTTCGGCAATTTAATAGCCTACAGGCCATCGGCTCGATCACTACGCTGTACAAATCGCTCAATCAAGCTTTTAATAACAATAGAGAAGATGCCTTTGACGTACCTCCTAATGAGGTCCAATTCAATCGGATGCGACGCTTGGCCGATCAATTGCCCAAATTTGATCCAAATGTTTTGGTGAGTAAAGACGGGAAAAAAGCCAGGATTACTTCCCGGATCAAGGACGTCGGGGCAGATACGATAAAAGCCATGGGGCTTAAAATCGATAATTGGATAGCTGCGAATATTGATGAGGAGGTAATTCAAATTGATCGAACAGGAACGGGATTAATTATCGATAAAAATGCCGAATATATTCGTCGCAGTTTATTAGAGGGTTTAGGGATAGCCATATTGATTGTTAGTGTATTGATGGCTTTGTTATTCAAGGATTGGAGAATCTTAATTATCGCACTTGTCCCCAATATATTCCCACTCTTATTAGCGGGAGCATTAATCGGCTATTTAGGAATTGAACTGGAGGCAGGGGTATCGATTGTATTCGCTGTTATATTTGGAATAGCCGTGGATGATAGCATTCATTTTTTGAGTAAATACAAATTGGCCTTAAACAAAGGACTGGATAGAGAGGCCGCTATTCAAATTACCTTTTTAGAGACAGGGAAGGCTATCGTGCTCACCTCTATTATTTTGTTTTTCGGCTTTTTGGTAATGCTGTTTTCTATACATCCACCCAGTGTAGTAGTCGGTCTACTGATAAGTCTGACACTACTTAGTGCCTTAGTAAGCGATCTACTGCTTATACCAGTATTGATACGCTGGATGCAGCCTGTCGAAAAGATGATATCGCAGGAAGCGCATTTGGTAAACGAAGACAACTAAGGAACACTAATAGAATACCAAAGGGTAGCTACTAGATGCCTTTCAATGCCATTACCAAATAGGTCAAGAAGAAGGGTAGTGGCAACCAGCACCAAGCTGGTGCAAAAATCAAGGATAGAACAATAGCTACCAACGAGATCAATGTATATAGCCAATTTTGGCCAGTAGAATTTTGACTTTCTGTACTCATTAGAATCAATTTTGGCGCAAAGCTAATAAGAACATGATTAATTTTCGTTTTTGAAGGCGAAAATGATTCTTTTTTTGACCTTCACATTAGATTCGTCTTTGTTGGACTACTTTTCAATCACTTCAATTTGTTGTCCGCTTTTTACATTTTTAAGCCTTGTCTTTTTTCCACTGGGCCACTCAATTATCAATTTCTTAACCTTTTTATATTGCCCCAAACCGAAATGAGCAATCAAGCTATTCTGCCCACAATAGCCACTCTGCGCGCTAAGTTGACGCATTTGCCATTGTCCATCTTGCGTGCGAATACGAATAATAGCCCCAATGGCGGAATGATTAGATGTAATCCCCTTTAGTTTGATTTGCAACCACTGGTTCTGATTGCCATTGTTGAGGTAAAAGGTATTAGGCGGCTGAGCATCATTTTTACCATTTTGGCAATTGGCGATGGCCAAGTCTAAGAAACCATCCTTATTCACATCTCCCCAAGCCACACCAAAAGAGCAAAAGGCTGGCATGTCGGGTAATACATTTTTCGTTTTCTTGAAGTTTCCTTTTCCATCATTTTCATACAACCAGTTGGCTAGGTTTTCTTTACAGAACCCGTTGGTCACGATGATATCCAGATCACCATCATTATCAAAGTCGGCGAAGGCGGAGCCATAAGAACATCCACCATCAGTCACCAGATCCCCTTCTGTTATAATCGAGAAATTTCCTTTCCCATCATTAATCAGCAATTGATTATTCAATTCCTTAAAATAGTCGGCATTGGCTAGGAAAAGATCCAGGTCGCCATCGTTATCTACATCCCCCCAACTCGAACTCATACTTCCACCCCCTAAGTTGGACCTGTCTCTTATACACATCTGACGCTGCCGACGAAGAGGATAGTG
>CAJXUM010001606.1 GCA_913060855.1 uncultured Lewinella sp.
GAGATCAGCCTCGGTCTCGTGGGCTCGGAGATGTGTATAAGAGACAGGTGATTGAAAATATCACTTTCTTTCATTTCGGGATCATGTATATCTAAGCTAAGGTCGCAATCAAAACGAGCTAGGATGCTATGGCTTTTTCCTTCTGCTAGCCCAATATTTCGGAAATGACAAAGCCCCCAGCTAATGCCCCGGCCATCGCCATTATCCGCGAAGGCATCTGGTACATAAGCACCTGGTGCGATTGGGAATAAGCCAGAGATAGCCGCAATTTCAAAATTCACGCCATCGGGTGCATACTGGATAGTGTTGTGCTCCAATCCATGACGACTGACCAGTGCGGCCAACCCTTCTTTAAAAGGAAACAAGGCCGTTTCATGACCTGAATTAATCACTGGATTCAAAGGATGTTTGACAAAAGGACCAAAGGGGTGATCTGCAATGGCCAATCCCTGCGCTCTCACCTTCGGGCTACCGCCCATCTCTCCCTTGTAATAAACATAGATTTTACCCTTATACACCAAAGAATAAGGATCATGGATGACATAATGATCCCAAGTTCCCTCCGGACCATTTTCAATGACCACTTTATTAGAAGGAATCCAAGGTCCGTCAGGTGAATCCGCTACAGAACAAGCTACTGGACAATCATCTCCTTTGGTACCAGGGCCGCCAGGCATTTTGGTGTAAGCTTGGTAGTAGAGGTAGTATTTCCCTTTCCAATGTAGAATATCGGGTGTGGAAACTGAGCGCCAGCCAGGGTAGGGCTTCTCCAATCTTGGAACGGCAACGCCTTGCTCTTCCCAAGTCAAACCATCTTCGCTTGTCGCATACCAAATCTCTGCCAAGTCCCAATCTCGGGAGGGAATAGTATCCGATGCCTCGGCTGAGCTTCTAGGCGGCGTTGAAGTCGATCTATGGGTATACCAGACATAATACTTGCCGTTGGCGCGAATAATTTTCGTCGCATCTCGTCTCGAAAGGGTACCATCACCATTATTGTAATCCAGTCCCTTCAACGGCGTATATTTAAAATTGGAGAATAACTCATTGGTCGCTACTTCTAAAGAGCCATAGGTACTGTCATATACCCGATTCATGGCGCTGCTGAGTGGTTGATCGGGTTTTGTTCGAGGTACATTGCCGTAGGGGAATCCATTGAGCTTTGCTTCTTCTACAGGCTCAGTTGTTGGAGCGCAAGCTATAGCAAGTAGGAAAAGGAAAGTGATGGAAAGTCTTGATGACATGATAGTAAGCTATGAATGTGAATGTATTTTGACCCTAATTTTCTCGAATCCAAACGACCCAATCTCTATCTGCTTCTGTTTTTGGTGTAGGGATGGTCAAGCCCTTGGTACCGGTACTTTTTTGTTCCTTCCCTACAAATTCTCCTGTCCTGGGATTAAACCAACGAATAGTATAGGTGCCTGATAATTCCGGTAAAACGGTCGTTTCTTTGGCACCCATTTTTTGGTAAATGACATACTCACTGTCTTTCTTTCCGAGAATGTAATCATCATTTTGGGTCAAGTTATCCATCGGTTCCATCTCTGCATAGGGAATACTATTGCCCACAAAGAAATCTAAGGCATAGCGATTTTGATCCCACATCTTATCTCGACTTCGCCAGTCTTCACAGGTCAGATCAGAGTGTTCGTTTTCATAGCCGAAATACCATTCTATCCCCCATGCGCCAGCCATTAAGGCACCCCATAGGGCGTTTTGTCGGGCATTGTCATGTGCAGGGTTTAGTTTATCAGGGACCAAAGAATAACGATGATCACCAGGTTCGTCTACGGCATTAGCCCAGACTTTCTTCCCTGCTTTTGCCAAATTACGCCACCGTAATACGGCCCTATGAACGTTGCCAAAATCTTCCCGGCTGGTTTGGATCGATAAGCCGGTGTATTTTGATTCTGGTCCCAATAAATCATAAAACTGTTGTCCATTGTGAATGACGATGTGATGGCCATAGGGATCATGATCATGAAAATATTGCGCGCAAGCTAGGCGTTGCGTCGTGTTCTGCCAAGGGGTGATATCTGTCTCTTATACACATCTGACGCTGCCGACGAAGAGGATAGTG
>CAJXUM010001607.1 GCA_913060855.1 uncultured Lewinella sp.
GAGATCAGCCTCGGTCTCGTGGGCTCGGAGATGTGTATAAGAGACAGATTTTATACTTCGACAAGCATACCAGATGAAATAGCGATAATGCCGATCGGACAAGTACCGGATTTTGAATTGGCTTGGGTTTTTATGGGGCGTTCGTTTGGATATATTCTATTCATTGGATTAGCTGAAATTATTGGAGCTTGCTTGTTGCTTTTTAATAAAACCAAACTAATTGGAACCCTTATTTTGATCCCAATAATGGTAAACGTAATTGTATTTGACATTTTTTTTCTTGACGTATATGGCGCATTAGGAAGTGCAATAATATATTTTTTAATGCTACTTACCATTCTTGTTATCAATAAGGAAAAAATCAGCAAATTGCTAGTAGAACTTGTTAGCACTAAGATGGCTCCTCAACTATCATTCAAAGAAAAATTCTTTAAATATTCAATTGTTCTAGCTATAGTAGTTTTGATTTTCATAGGAAATCAAGTAATCGTAAACCTCCTTGGGCACGGGAAAGGATAATAAATAACTGATTACAATAAAGCATATACGTTCATTGCCCTTAAATGGCCCAACCTCAGATATGCAACAGTTGTAAGCAACTAAAATCAAACCTAAAAATTGGAAGAGTTAATAAAAAAGATAAAAGGCAGTATACGTCTAAGCTCGGAAGCGGAAGAATACCTTCAGTCTATTTCCAAAAAAAAGACTGTTTCTAAAGGATCAATCTTAATCCGGGAAGGACAAAGTGTGAACAAAATATATTTTGTAACAGATGGTTGTCTGAGATCATACTGCATCGACAAAAACGGTAAAGAGCATACCTTGCAATTTGCTATTAAAAATTGGTGGATAAGTGATTATATAGCTATTCACAATAATGAATCCGCAACCCTAACCGTAGAGTGTCTTAAGGAATCAAGCGTCATTGAATTTGATGCTAAAAAACTTAACGGAATACTTACGCTTTTCCCGGAATACGAACCCTTTCAAAGAAACCTCTTAGAGCGTCATGTAGTTAGTTTGCATAAAAGAATTTTGAATCAATTACAATTGACTGCTTCGGAGAGGTATGATTTATTTTTAGAGCAATACCCAGATATAGAGCAATACACTCGGAATTATCACATTGCATCTTACTTGGGTATCACACAAGAAAGCTTGAGCCGTGTTAGAGTTGAAAAAGCAAAAAGATAACTTCTTACCATAGGTCAATTTTTATTCCAAGCCTTTGCTTTAGCTTTGTATCAAATTATTAAAAAGATACAAGAATGAAAGCATTACAATTAATAAAATACGGTGAGATTAAAGATAGCTTGGCCTTTAACGAAGTAAGCAAACCTACCGTACAAGCAAACGATGTACTTATAGAAGTTAAGGCTGCAGCCATTAATCCGATAGATAAAAGTATTATTCTAGGAAACCTACAAAGCATTATTCCTATTTCATTCCCGAGTACCAGCGCCTATGATGTTAGTGGAGTTGTAGTCGAAAAAGGAGATGAAGTGCGCCATTTTGAAATTGGAGACTTGGTTTATTCTAGGGTACCTCAAGAACAAATGGGGACAATAGCAGAATATATTGCTGTAAATAGTATTGCAGTATCAAAAAAGCCTGGAAATATTTCTTTCGAAGAGGCTGCAAGTATACCATTAGCCGGACTTACTGCCTTACAGTCCTTGGAACATGTTGGTATAAAAGAGAACGATAAGGTGCTTATTCACGCAGGTTCAGGTGGCGTAGGTAGTTTCGCTATTCAGTATGCCAAGTCAAAAGGAGCCTATGTTTACACTACTACAAGTACAGATAATGTAGAATGGGTTAAGGCGCTTGGAGCAGACCGCGTAATTGATTACAAAAAAGAGAATTATAAAACCATTGTAAAAGACGCGGATATCGTGTTTGATACACTTGGGAAAAACTACACTTTGGAAGCGTTACAACTTGTTAAGCAAGGCGGGAAAGTGGTCAGCGTTGTCGGTCCTTTAGATGAAGAGAGTGCTAAAATGTGGGGGATGACTGACTATAAATTGCCCTGTCTCTTATACACATCTCCGAGCCCACGAGACCGAGGCTGATCTCG
>CAJXUM010001608.1 GCA_913060855.1 uncultured Lewinella sp.
GATCAGCCTCGGTCTCGTGGGCTCGGAGATGTGTATAAGAGACAGGGCATATCCTTCATCGGAGTAATCTTCCATTGAATGGTTGCCATGCACCATCAACACCAATGGAAAAGGCCCTTCTCCCGCTGGCATCCATACTCTCCCATTCAATGGAAAGGCATCTGCTCCAAACCCCCAATAGCGTTCCCTCCACTTCTTTTTCTTTCCCTTCCAATCCGGCAATAATAATTGTGCATCAACGCTATTGGACTGGAACTTAACAGCAGAAGCAAAAGCGGGTCTTTTTTGATCTGTTCCGCTTCCATAAGTGAAGTGTTCAAAACTATATTTTCCGCTTTCTGACGGATTTTGTATACCCAAACTGGCAAGAGTGGTTGTTCCTGCGCTCCGATCAAAAGAGGTACTGTATACATCTTTACCTTCTTGCCCGACCCAGAACATTCCACAGATAATCAAACTAACGGATACAATTGTAGCGATAGTGGCCCCTCGTCTTTTGTTGGGCGCTAAGCGGGGATTTTTAATCAAAAGCGCTAAGCTTCCTCCTAGTATACTGCTGATCAACAAATAGGCTAGGGCTGTAGGTTGATAAACCTGGCTAGGCCATCGGAAAGAAAAGAAGCGGAAAAGAAAAAGTGCTCCTATCGCTCCACCCAAGGAAAGAATTACGAAATTAGGTACCGTCTTAGTCACCCTTAGCAATAGCCAAGTCAGGCCTAGACTAAGGAAATAAACCAAACCGCCGACTAGCATACCTGCTAACAACAGCAAAAAAGAAGGAAACCAATAACTACTGTAAAAGCCTGCCGCTCCAGACACTAATAGTACGAATGCGAGTATGCCATAAGCAACACCTACCCAAAAAGAAGATGATTGGGTATTGAAGCTTGGTAATTGTACGGCTTCCCAAGCTTCAGAAAGCATTTTTTTGACCATTTTGGTAAGGGTTTAGGCTGTAAAACGGAGTCTAATTTTACAATCGACTCAAAAATTGTTCTGCGATTCTAAAAGGTAAATTATTTAATCGAGCACTACTAAGATTGACCAAGGTGACCACTACAATCTCTTCTTCAGGATAGATAATAAGATAGCTGGTACCTCCAACAGAACCGCCACTATGACCGAACCATTTTCGTCCCTTTTTATCTTCCCCGCTACGCCAACCAATCCCGTAGTTGGTCTTTTTACCGTTATTGGTCACTTGTGAGGTAGTCAATAGGGCCAAGCTCTCTGCTCCTAGGTAATCACCATACATATGCCCATGAGCAAAGCGAATCATGTCTTCGGCGGTGGAGATAAATCCGCCACCGGCCCATTTATAGCTATTATCTACATAAGGAGCTACTGCTATTTTATCATTTGAAATCTCATAAAATGCTACCCGATTGGGTGTGTCTCGGTCAGCATGGTCGGGGAAGGTATGTTCGAGGTCTAGCGGATCAAATACCACGTTTTGCATATAAGCCAAGAATGCTTCATCAGCTGCTGTTTCGATTGCGGCACTGATTAAGTTCCATCCATAGCTACTGTACGAATACTTTTCACCAGGTTGAAATAATAAAGGATCATCCTTGAAAAAGTCGAGCCCTTCTCGTACCGTTTCATATTTTTTTGTACTCAAAAACTCTTTTCCTCGATAATGCCTGATACCTGCTATGTGTCCGGCCAATTGGCGGAGGGTGACTTTGTATTTCTTTTTGGGGAATTCTGGCACGTAATCTTGAATGGGGGCGTCTAGGTCTATTTTACCTTCCTCTACCAATTTGACTAGTGCTGCTGCTGTCAATGGCTTGGAAATGCTTCCAATTCTAAAAAGACTTTGGCTAGGATCTACCTTTTCCTTTTCTTTTTGATTGGCATAACCAAAGCCCTCAGACCAAACCAGTTTACCTTTTACGGCGACGGCGACAGCTACTCCAGGAAATTTATTCTGGTCAGCTGTTTTCTTGACAATGGCCTGTGATTGACTAATGGCTGATTGTTCAACTTGGCTGAATCCCAAAGTTGCAATCAAAAGGCAGTAAAAGATCTGTCTCTTATACACATCTGACGCTGCCGACGAAGAGGATAGTGTAG
>CAJXUM010001609.1 GCA_913060855.1 uncultured Lewinella sp.
CTACACTATCCTCTTCGTCGGCAGCGTCAGATGTGTATAAGAGACAGTCATTATTGACGCCTGTAATTCTGGTCAGATTGTAGAAAATGTCACTGGAGGTACCAAAGCTCTCAACTCCAGTCAGGTTCGCGCCTTGGATAGGATGAAGGACCGCACCGGTATGTTTTTACTATCAGGCAGTGCGTCAAACAAAGTAAGTTACGAGGCGGGTCAGTATGGCCAAGGTTTGCTCACCTATGCTTTGCTGCAAGGCATGCGTGGAGTGGCTGTCCGCAAGGATACTGAAGGAAAAGAAGTTATTGATGTAATGACTCTTTTTCAATACGCAAGAGATGAAGTTCCTAGATTAGCCGCTAGCATCAATGGCATTCAAACCCCTATGTTGGGGTTTCCTGGCCGGAGTGCTAGTTTTGATATTGGCCTATTGGATAAGGAGGCTAAAGCTACTATTCCCATTGGAAATAAAAAGCCGGTCATGATACGTAGTAATTTCCTTAATGAAATCACCTATAGTGATGACTTACAACTAGTGCAACGATTGGAAAAGGCTTTTAGAAAAGAATCCGCAAAGGGAGCTGAAGCTAACCTGATTTATGTAGATGTCAATGAATACCCTAACGCTTATGCCTTGCGAGGTTTCTACAAAAGCCAGGGAGAGAACATTACAATCAAATTGAAGCTATTCCGAGGAAAAGAAAGTTTTGATCTTGATATTCCCCCCGTAGATAGCGCTAGAGAATTAGTGGGAGAAATTAGATGGTTGGTACAAGAAAAAATTGCTGAGTTGGAAAGTAATGAGATAGAATAGACAGTCTTCAGAAGTTTCCCCAGTCCCATCCTGGAAAACTGCTGAAGCCTAAGCCTATTCCCTTAACATCCACACTCGCCATAAACATAGTCCCCATATAACTGCTTCCCCTCTTTAGACAAGACTTGCATAAAACCCTCATACTTTCCGCCGCCGCCATCATTTTGGCCTACTTTAGTCGCTTCAATTTTGCAATCATATTGACTGCCCTGGTAGAACAATTCAAAACGATTATCCTCTTTCTTGGTCCTTTTGGCTTCTTCGACCGCCTCACGCCATAAATCTCTGAAGTCGCCTCGAATTCCCATACCCACTGTGCCAATGGATTCAATCCGGGCCTCCGTTGGGATGCGACCCATGGCTAGCATCGTCTGTTTCAGTTGTGACTTTATGGATGCTCGCCATTCTCCACTGAAGTCTACCTTCTTCCCAAAGAGTTCCGTGTCTCCTTTTTCTCGCAAGGTGATCCAGGAAGGCTGCTCACCCTGTTTTTTCAACTGGGCCAACTGGGCCGGCAAGCCATCTCGCAATGGGGTCATCTCACCATTTACTTTGATCGTCGCGTGATCTCCATGGTCACTCGCAAAAACCATCAACTCAGCCCCGTATTCTTCTAGCTCAAAAATGCAAGAGCAGCCCGACTCTTGATCTAAACTTGGCGGCCATTCCTCGTAACTAAAAGCGGCCAATAAGATAGTGCTTCGTAAATCCGCAGTCTCTTCAGCACTAAGGGTTCCTTCCACGAAATCGCCTTTTACCGTTTCTGGTCGGGGCTTTAATTGATAAAAATGTTGTTGAAAAGCCTGGGATCGGGTGTAGGTTTTGGCGGGTTCTGTTTCTAAATCTATGACGGTCTCTTTTAAGGAAAAAGATGGATCAGACTCCCAATTGACCGTTCTCTTTTTGATCAATTGATAGGCTTTATTAAAGAGTTCATACGTTCGACTGTAGCCATGCTCTCCTACCTCCGTTTTTTGGACCGCGAGGGTTAATCCTCCTTTTGTGTACAGAGTGGTGACATTTTCTGCATCTCCCCCTCCCGATTTCCATTCGATTCCCTTCGTCCATTGCTGAAGTTGCAACTGCGTCAGCTCACCGATGCTCATCGAACTACGTTTCACCCCTTTGTCTTCACCTTGTCGTTTAACAGCTCCACCGAATATCCAGCCCTCTTCCCCATTGGACGTTTTAACCTTTAACCACGGCTCTTCAAATGCTGTCTCTTATACACATCTGACGCTGCCGACGAAGAGGATAGTGTAG
>CAJXUM010001610.1 GCA_913060855.1 uncultured Lewinella sp.
CTACACTATCCTCTTCGTCGGCAGCGTCAGATGTGTATAAGAGACAGGGTAAAGGCTTCTATACCCTTCGATCCAAGCTTTAGCCATAAGATGAGCGCCTGCCATGGAAGGGTGAACGCCATCGGGGCACCAATAGCTTACTGGGGCAATCTTGAGTGCTTCGTCAAATATGCGCTGGTATGGAATGAAAACGGCACCGTAATCTTTTGCGATAGACTGGGCGGCTTCTCGATAGGCAGGAAAATCAGCAGCCCATTCTGGACCTATTGCGCTTCCTCCTTTCACGGCAAAAGGCTCACCTAGGATCAATTTGACATTGGGTAAAGCCTTTTTGGTTCGATCTAGTAGCTTCCGCAAATCTTTGTCATATATTTTCACTGTACCGTCGTAACGGCCATTGATTTTGTGCCAAAAGTCATTGACGCCGATCAGGATACTCAACACATCAGGTGCCAACTGCAGACAATCGTCTTCCCAGCGGTTAGCCAGTTGGAAAACCTTGTGTCCACTGATACCTCGATTGTAAAAACGGAGTTCGCTTGTGGGTTCGGTGCCTAGTAATTCGGCTACGATTTGGTAGACATACCCTCGCCCCATTCCTGAAGCGTCATTCGCATAATACCTAGCTTTATCTCGCCCAGCATCTGTGATGGAGTCTCCCTGCAAAAGGATGGTACTTCCCTTTGGGATCTCAAGTGAAGGGGTATTGGCGGCGTGCAAGTTGAAGGTAGGCAATGTAGCGGCGGCGGCTACGGCAAAAGAGCCTCTTCGAATAAAGTTTCGTCTACTGTTGGATAGCGTCTTGTTTTTCATAAAATCTTTTTGTTTAAAGTTGTAGTGAAGTTCGGAATACTGGATTTAAATTCCAATTATTTGATGCTAGCGCTTCCCCAATAATTGAAACAAGCAGGTTTCCAGCCAGGAATATACATGCTTTCCAACTTATCTATTTCGAAACCACCCTGAAGAATCAAATCGGGGATGCGTCGATTGAGATTACAGCCCCCGCCAATTCTCTTCCAAATCGGATTGATGCGATTCTGCCATTTCAAAACTCCAGGATCGGGAGCGGCGCCATGTTCGCAAAATAGCAATTGACCATCAGGTTTTAAAACCCTTTTCATCTCAGACATGGCTAGCGCAACATCAGGGATAGAACAAAGGGTATAAGTAATCATGATAGTATCGATACTGCTGTCTTCCAATAATATGTTTTCGGCCATCGATTCCATCAGCTGAACCTCAAAAGGCAGTGCAGCAACACGCAGCTTATCTTCCACTTGGTTTAACATTTCTCCGGCTGGTTCTAGTCCCCAAAGATGGTCGACTTGCGCTGTGTCGTAAAAAGGAAGATTTAGACCTGTCCCGATTCCTATCTCCAGGACCTGTCCCTTGGCTAACGGGACGATCTTCGCCCTTTGCTTGCTCACATTACTGGCTGCGCAGCCGCAATTAATTAGCTTTGGTAGGATGTATCTGTTGTAAAAGCTCATAAGGTGAATGGTTCTTTGACAATTCAGCTTTAAGATAAAAGCTTTTTATATTGCAAGCTAGTATTAGGCTTTATTCTAAAATAAAGTCTATTGAATAGACTTAAGTATACATATGGAGGATCGAATAGAAAAATGGAGAATGATTTTGGGGCAGAAGGCCGACCCAGATGGCGAGCTCAAGCTTGAGAAGAAAGCGGCTGGGATGGACAAAGTCTTGGATGCCCTCTATGATAGTAATCGTAAAAAAGGCTTGGGTAAGTCCTCGCCCAATGTCAATCGTTGGTTAGGCGATATCCGGCGCTATTTTCCCACGACAATGGTGCAACTCATGCAAAAGGATGCACTGGAACGCCTACAGCTAGACCAGATGCTGTTAGAGCCGGAGCTACTAGAAACAGTTGAAGCAGATATAGAATTGGTGGGCACACTTTTGGCCTTAAAGAATGTAGTACCCGAGAAGACCAAAGAAACGGCCCGTATGGTCGTGAGAAAAGTAGTGGAAGATTTAGAGAAAAAGCTTCATCATCCGATGCGTCAGGCGCTACATGGGAGCCTGAACCTGTCTCTTATACAC
>CAJXUM010001611.1 GCA_913060855.1 uncultured Lewinella sp.
GAGATCAGCCTCGGTCTCGTGGGCTCGGAGATGTGTATAAGAGACAGGCCCCAAGGGCATCGCTACTGGCCCATAATTTAATGCCAACAGATTATCCAAAGTGTGCTCTAGCTTCCCCAGTTCATCCTCTCTGCAAAGCGTCACATGACTTTTGATTAAT
The DNA here is from genome assembly GCA_913060855.1 of uncultured Lewinella sp. Lineage (GTDB taxonomy): Bacteria > Bacteroidota > Bacteroidia > Chitinophagales > Saprospiraceae > DT-111. The sequence continues at coordinate 161 of CAJXUM010001611.1, forward strand.
TCGTATTGCTCCGGATTGAATGTCAACCTAATTTTCTCTATCGCTTTCGATTGAGTTTCATCAACGAAAAGTGTCAATTGTTTTCTGCGCTGATTCATATCTTTTCAATGAATATCGAATCACTTACCGTCAATAGCTTGCACACTTAATTATTCTAAGGCTCAAGCCTTTGAATTCGATTGAGCTATAGGACTTAATCAAGTGTAAATAATTAGTGAAATAGGTATAGAGATCATCAAGTACAAAAAGTACTTATCACTGCATCTATATCTAAGCCGCTAAAAATGGAAAAGCTACCAACGCTTTCCGAACTGCAAATTTATGTAAAGATTGATAAATAATGGAGTGTTTTGAACATCACTTCCTGGCGTTTCTATCATTAGGGTAGGTTCTTGTAGGAAGAAGTCGACCATAACACCTGCTTCAACGGCTTTGACAAATTCGTCAAAGGCACCCCAGTCAAAATGCAGGGCTAGCTTAGCTTGCGCACCAGGAACGAGCCCGAGTTCTCCTAGACCTTTAGAAAAACCAGAAGAACCATATATGCGAGTAAAGTCTAAGAATAGATTTTCATTCTCAGGCGAGTATTTTTCACTTTCTACGGTAGGTGGGTTTCCATTTTCTTGATTGCGTACCAATTCAAGATAATACGGCTTCAATAGACCTAGAGAAGGACCCACTTCATAACTAATACCTACAGCTAATCCCTTTCTTTTGGCCTTCTCTGACAAATAGCGTTTTTCACCAAAACCGGCCCGTAGAACGTATAGATTATTCTGCTTACCAAATATATAGGCACGAGATACTCTATTAGACACAGGTTGCAAATCACGACTTTGCTTGAATTCCTTAATGTGCTTTAACTCCCCAATTTCAAAATTGAGAAATCGAGTCAGGTAATAGGTCTTTAAGGTACCTACATTGACCCCCATTGCAAAGCCATGGGTATGGAATTTGGCGAAGACAGAAAACTCTTTATTGTAGACAATACCTTTATTATCGTCATAGTAATTTTCCCCTGGCGTAATAAACTGCTGACCCGCCAAGAACAGGGTGAAACCACAAAAGAATACAGTATAGAAAAAACGCTTCATTGGAGACGGCTTTAAAAGTTTGATGATGCTTTGTCAAAAGTTAGGTCGATTTGACCTTTCCTGTTCTTGGGTATTATCAGAATGCGTTGTTGCATTAAATTTACTGAAATCAACGGACAATTCCCTCAAATGTTTTAATATTCTGTCGAAATAGTAGAAATATGTCTTGCAAATATCTACTATTGAGAAATTAATCTTGTGCTGCAAATTTTCGTAATTCCGTCTGGCCAGCAGAACTTGTGGTCCTTTAGAGGGAAATGTCGAGAGTAAAGTAAGTGAGACTTTCAGCTAAACTGCTGATTTAAAACCAGAAAAATAGCTAAATTACTATGTTTTAGGATGTTAATCTATTCGCCTGTTGATAGTCCGAGATTGCGGTATACTTTGGAAGTCTTATTTAAAGACTTACTCTGTATAAAGTATACGTTAACGAATGACCTTTTGTTTTATCAACAAGCGGAAGGGCCTAAAATTCATTATGGAAAAACGCGACTTGGTAAAGAAGGTTGCTTTTTGGAAGCCGATGGGCTATTAGAAGCAAGCGGTATTCAAGCGTTGACGCCCCAATACCTACTCATCCAAGATCGACCGGCTCTTTTTCCCTCGACCACCGCAAGCGACTGGCCCTTTGATTTCTGGGCAATGACGTTTTACTGTTTAAGTCGATATGAAGAATATTTGCCCTTTTCGGCGGATCGTTATGGGCGATTTCCAGCAACGGAAAGTATCGCCTATACCCATGGATTTCTTGAACGCCCTATTACTGTCTCTTATACACATCTCCGAGCCCACGAGACCGAGGCTGATCTCGT
>CAJXUM010001612.1 GCA_913060855.1 uncultured Lewinella sp.
AGATCAGCCTCGGTCTCGTGGGCTCGGAGATGTGTATAAGAGACAGGAATAAGGTAGCCGCGCTCACACATCGGGTAACGGCCCAAGCAGGCTCCTTCTCAGATGGGGAAGAAAGCGTAATTCCGGTACTCAGCAATCGCTTGCTGGTCACCGAGGCGCTGACCTTACCGCTGCGGGCTAAAACCACAGAGACTTTTACATTACAATCCTTAAAATCTTCTGGTGATTCAAAAACATTGAGCCATCAGAACTTGAGCTTAGAATTCACGAGCAATCCGGCTTGGTATGCGGTACAATCCTTGCCCTACTTGATGGAATATCCGCATGATTGTACTGAACAGATCTTCAACCGATTTTATGCCAATACGCTAGCTGCTGGGATCGTAGATCGACAACCCGCCGTTAAACAGATGTTTGACCAATGGGCCTCAGCTGAAGCTTTTGAGAGTGCTTTGGCTAAGAACGAATCGCTTAAGCAGGTGTTATTGGAGGAAACGCCTTGGGTTTTCAATGCGCAAAGTGAGCTTCAGCAGCAAAAAAATATAGCCCTGCTGTTTGATCTAAACAAGATGACGCAGGAGCGCAACAAGGTAGTAGAGCAACTGGCTGATCGACAATCCACTGCTGGTGGATTTAGTTGGTTCCCAGGAGGAAGGGATAGTTGGTATATCACCCAGTATCTGCTCGAAGGCATGGGGCATCTTCAACAACTAAAAGTGTTGGAAGTCGACAAGGACCAAGCTTTATCTGAAGTATCTGTCAATGCCTTGCAATTTATAGATCGATCCTTTGCCGATCATTTCAAAGACCTAAAAGCAAAAGCTCAAAACGGTACGATAGATTTGGAAGAGGATCATTTGACGAGCATTGTTATTCACTATCTATATACTCGTTCGATGTTTGATCGCACGGATGAGTCCGGCCCCCAAGAAGAGGCTATCGGATACTTCCTAGGCCAAGCCAAACAATTTTGGTTAAAGAGAGGCTTATACCAGCAAGGTTTGTTGGCATTGGCGCTTCACCGTTATGGCGATCATACGGCGGCGATGGATATTATGCGATCTTTGGATGAACGGGCCATTCGAAACGAAGAATTGGGCATGTACTGGAAGTACAACCGAGGTTGGTTCTGGCATGAATTGCCGATCGAAACCCATGTTTTGCTCCTAGAGGCCTTTGCCGAAGTGGCAGGAGATATGGCATCAGTAGATGAAATGAAGATTTGGTTGTTGAAGAACAAGCAAACGAATCACTGGAAAACGACTAAAGCAACGGCCGCTGCTATTTATGGCTTGCTAGGCTATGGCGAAAATTGGTTGACGGAGTCAGAAGATGTTAAAATTACTTTCCCGAAAGCTAGTAGAAAGGCCTATCAGGACCAAATCAAGACGGCCCAAGCAGGGGCAGTACCTGGAATTGGATATTTCAAAACCGATTTTGAGCCGGCGGCTATTTCCAAGGATTTCGCCACGATCAAGGTCAAGAATCCAAATAAACATATTGTCTGGGGGGGCTTATACTGGCAGTATTTTGAAGACCTTGATGCAATAAAAACCTTTGAGGAAACGCCACTAAAACTGAAGAAGGAACTGTTTTTGACAGAAAACACAGCAGAGGGGCCTGTTTTAAAAGGGATTACTGACGAAGAAACTTTAGCACCAGGTGATAAATTGACCGTAAGGATTGAGCTGAAAGTAGACCGTGATATGGAATACATTCATATGAAGGACATGCGCGCCAGTGGCTTAGAACCTATCAATGTTTTAAGTAGTTACAAATGGCAAGGCGGTTTGGGGTATTATGAAAGCACTAAGGATGTGGCTACTCATTTCTTTTTCGACTATTTACCAAAAGGAACTTACGTTTTTGAATACCCACTAAGAGTAGTACACGAAGGCCAATTTTCAAATGGAGTTACTACCATTCAGAGTATGTATGCACCTGAATTCACAAGTCACTCCGCGGGCACCAAAATAGAGGTTAAGCGTTGATTTCGACCCAATTGATCTTAAAAGTCTGTCTCTTATACACATCTCCGAGCCCACGAGACCGAGGCTGATCTCGT
>CAJXUM010001613.1 GCA_913060855.1 uncultured Lewinella sp.
AGATCAGCCTCGGTCTCGTGGGCTCGGAGATGTGTATAAGAGACAGCAACAAACCTACAACAAAAATAGTAGCAGATGGAGTAGGTAATCCAAGAAAAGTTTGACTTTGACGTGTATCTAGATTAAATTTAGCTAGCCGTAAACCAGAAAAAGCACTCAGAATAAAAGCTGGTAAGGCACTCCATTGCAACTGTCCACTTAAGACACCTCCGTTAAACCCCTTTGCTATCAAGATATAGAGGATTAGTCCTGGCACTAGGCCAAAGGTGACCATATCCGCAAAAGAATCCAATTCTTTGCCCATCGGAGAATGGACTCCCAATGCTCTAGCAACGGCCCCGTCTAGAAAGTCAGCCACCAATCCGCCCACAACAAAACCGACAGCCATCATATCCTGTTGGTTGAAAAGGGCCACTAGTGCACAGCAACCGAAGAATAAATTGAGCATGGTTAGGCCATTAGGAATCCATTTTTTCATAGATATTTAAACTTTAACAAACTTTAACATGCCACAAACCTAAATAAAAATGAGATTATACACCATTTAACGTTATAATTCTAAGAACCATTCCAACCCAAAGAAGACTTTATACGGTCTTTATGGGTAAACACTAGACTGGTCTCCCTATTCGATCGCCAAAATTAGAAGAAAACTATGCGTTTTTTATACCTCTCCCTTTTTATCTTACTGACTGGCCGCCTGTGGGCCCAGCCAGCCAATGACAATTGTATCGATGCTACCGTTTTGACAGACGTTGAAAATTGGTGTTCCGAAATTGCCTCACTAAGTAATGTCAATGCCACTGATGAAGGAATTGCTCCAGCTGTCTGCACTCCCAATAATCAGCCCCCCGCCGATATTTGGTTTTCCTTTACCGCTATCGGTAATACATTGAATGTAGGTGTCACAGGCGATTTCAATGATGCCACCGTAGATTGGGGAACGCTCCGAAATCCCTCTATTGGAATCTATTCGGGCAATTGTGGAAACCTGCAAGAGCTTACTTGCGGCTCCGATGGCGCAGGGCGGCATGTTATTAATACAGAAACGACTAATCTGCTGATTGGGACGACTTACTATATTAGAATCAGTGGAGAAGATGGTCAAACCGGAACGTTTAGCCTCTGTATTAATAATTTCAATTCGGTTCCCGATCCCTCAGGGGATTGCAATCCAGGTGTGATTTTATGTGATAAATCCTCTTTTGCTGTTGAAAAAATAACGGGCTCTGGAAATAATCCCTCCGAATTACAAGGTATTTTCTGTAATGCCACACAAGCCATCTTGGAGGATGCTTCGACTTGGTATAAGTGGACTTGCGATGTAGCGGGTACACTTTCTTTTTCTTTGACGCCGCAAAACCCAGCTGATGATCTCGATTTTTGGGTATTTGAACTACCTGCTGGAATCGAGGATTGTAATAATAAAGTCTTGATTCGTAACATGGCTTCTGGTCGTAATAATAATTCGCCCTTTAATGAATGGGAGCCCTGTACGGGTGAAACGGGCCTTAGCTTGACAGATACAGATGTATCGGAAGATTGTGGTTGCCAAGATGGAGACAATAACTTTTTGTCCGCAATCAATATGGAAGCGGGTCGGAGTTATGCCCTTATTATCAGTAATTTTAGTAATTCAGGTAGTGGTTTTTCTATAGAATTCGGTGGAACAGGAACATTCCTAGGTCCTAAAGCAAACTTTACGGTTGACCCTCCCACGACCTGTGTCGGCGAGTCACTTACCTTTACAGATGCATCTACGTACATTGGAGACCTAGTAGATTGGCAATGGAATTTCGGAGAAGGCGCCAACCCTGCTACCTCAAGTGGACAAACGCCACCAGCGGTATCTTATACAACTCCAGGAGTGAAGTCAATCCTACTGTCTGTAGAAACAGATCGAGGATGTATTGTTTCGCAAGTAGCACAAGTCGTTATCACGTGCTGTGATGATACCTTCACCATTGATGGTGATATCACAGGGCCGAGTTGCCCAGACGGAGATAATGGTTCTATTGCTGTCTCTTATACACATCTCCGAGCCCACGAGACCGAGGCTGATCT
>CAJXUM010001614.1 GCA_913060855.1 uncultured Lewinella sp.
CGAGATCAGCCTCGGTCTCGTGGGCTCGGAGATGTGTATAAGAGACAGCATCCGAACCCCATCTACGGTATATAATAATCGATTGGTAGAAAACCCACGGATCATCGGGCTCCCGCCTCCCAATTGACTTTTTTGTATAAATATCTCTCCGGAACTTCCCAATAAATCTGCTGTAGTTTGCGGGTTTTGCAAGGCCACATCTACTTTGCTAATGATACTCACTTTGGCTGGAATATCTCGCTTAGGTAGCCGCCAACGGGTAGCAGAAACAACAATTTGATCTAGAAAGTAATCACTGATGGGAAGTCGTAGTAGGAAATTTTGGGCTTGGAGTTGAACATAGCTCAAATTCATCTCTTGGTAGCCCATGATACGTATAAGAATGGAAGTCGCTGACTTGAAAGGAGTAATATCGACCTGCCCATTGGCGTCTGTTACAGCAAAGAGCTTAGGCACTTCACTACTTAGGGTAACTTGATGTAAGGGCAGATCAGTATCCTGGCCAGTAATTGTCATTACCTGTCCAAAACAAACGCCATATGCACTGAGTAAAAGAGATGTGACGACGTATGTTTTGAGTTTAAAAATAGCATTTGGGGGGAAAAGCCATTTTTCCATCATTTTCGCCAATTAGTAGAATTCAAAGCTCGCTATCATTTTATCCTAGGAAATGGCCAAGGACTTTGCCCTTAGCCATTTTCTAGGACGAAAGTAAACATTTATTTCTTTTTAGCCGGTTTTGGAAAGGGTGGAGGTACAATTTTGTCGCTTCCAGACTTTCCAAGTCGTTTTAATGTTTCGGCTACGGCGCGTTCCAATTGAACGTCCCGCCCTTCAGCAGCAGATTTAGCATCTTGGTAGACCTCGATATCAGGGGCTACGCCTTTGTTTTCAGCAATCCACTGATTGTTTATCGGATCAAAAACCGCATTATCGGGGGCCGTTAGGGCACTACCATCCACCATCGGATAATGAACAGAAGATTTAACCAGACCGCCCCATGTTCTTGCACCAATAAGCGGGCCAGCTTTTTGCTGACGGAAGACCCAAGGGAAAAAATCACCCCCTGAGCCAGCCAATTCGTTGATTAAAAGCACTTTTGGCCCTAAAATTCCTGCAGGAAGACGAAAGGGAATACCGCCAGGTGTTTCATTTGTGAGCGCAGCCCGTAACTTTCTAGTCATTAAATCCACCATATAATCATCAAGCAAACCTCCTCCATTGAAACGTTCGTCAATCACCGCTCCTTCTTTATCTTGCTGAGCAAAGTAGTATCGATTAAAGGAGACAAAACCAGGCCCCCCAGTATTGGGTACCCAAATATAGGCTAGTCGTCCTCCTGATAACTCATCCACTTTACGACGATTATCTTCTACCCAAGCTCTTTGTCGGAGTGCATTCTCACTTCTTACTGGTTCGACAATTTCTGTCCAAGCGCCATCCATCGAAGGTCTATCATTAACATGCAGCAAAGTTTGCCGCCCGACAGTCCCATCTAACAAACGGAAGGGATCATCATTGGCCGTTAGGGGCACGCCATCTATACGCAGAATATAATGTCCTTCCTTGACTCGCATTTTTGGCCGGTCTAAAGGTGCTTTTAATCTGGGATTCCAACTCTCAACGGTATAAATTCTTTTGATTTGCCAGCGTCCGCTGTTGGCTACCAAATCGGCACCTAACAAGCCTACACGAGAGGTGTCAACTGCAGGCATGTCTCCACCAAATACAAAACTATGTCCGACAGATAGTTCGCCATTCACTTGATCGAGGACATAACGTAAATCGTCCCGATGACGGACATAAGGAATGAGTGGCGCATAGCGTTCCTTAACCTTTTCCCAATCTCGCCCGTGCATATTGGGGTCGTAAAAGAAATCTCGCTCATATCGCCAAGCTTCATTGAAGATTTGCGCCCACTCGGCTGGCCGATCTAAGTTCATTCGGATACGAGCTTTCACCTGTTCCCCCCCCTTACCTGGCGGTTTGGCAGTATCCACAATCTTCAGGCTGTCTCTTATACACATCTGACGCTGCCGACGAAGAGGATAGTGTAGA
>CAJXUM010001615.1 GCA_913060855.1 uncultured Lewinella sp.
CGAGATCAGCCTCGGTCTCGTGGGCTCGGAGATGTGTATAAGAGACAGTTTTAATACCCTTGACGTTTTTTGCTGAATTTAATCCCCTAATTCTGCAATTTTAAACCGTTCAATCGTCGCCGGTAGATGTTGCTCTTTCATAATACCAGCTATCTGCTTAACCACTTCGGGGTGCGCTGCGGCAATATTGTTTTGCTCTTGTGGATCAGTCATCAAATCATATAATTCCAGTTCCATATTTCCTTTAAAGATATCTCTGCGGATGGCTTTCCACTTGCCCATTCTCACCGCCTGTTGTCCTTGATAAGCGGGAAATTCCCAGTATAGAAAAGCATGTTCCTCCTGTGTTTGTTGTAATAGCGTTGGGAGGAAACTAATCCCATCCGTATTGGCTGGCTTGGGCTGATTGGCCACCTCACATAAAGTGGGCATTACATCATAGAAGGCAGAAATATGATCACTTTCGGTCCCCGCTTGGATTTTACCTGGCCAACTGGCAATCATCGGTACTCGAATTCCCCCTTCGTGTACAAAACCTTTTGCCCATCCATATTCTGTTTTAAATGGCTTGGCACTATCAAAAAAAGGCGTATCAGCGCCACCCGTATAGGTTGGACCATTATCACTCGAAAAGATGATCAATGTATTTTCATATTCTCCTTTGGCTTTCAATTTAGCAATCAGATCGCCAACCTGCTCGTCCAAATACGAAATCATGGCCGCATAGGTCGCTCTTGGATATTGCGAGGGGAAGTAGCTCTTTCCAGTAAAGGGTTCTTCTGGTCCCAATTTTTTTCGGTAATAATTGACCCATTTCTCGGGAGCTTGTAAAGGGACATGTGGAATGGGCGAAGCGTAATACAAGAAGAAAGGCTGGTCTGCAATCGTATCTAGAAATTGCAGGGCTTCTTGGTGCATCATTTCTGGCGCATAGTCATTTAACTCAAAATCAGCGTAGCTAGCGGAGTCATTAGGATCGGCGCCTTCCGCCAAGTTAGATCGGGGTGCCACCATCTTATTATCCAAAATATCACGTTCTTCATTACGCCATAAGTGCATAGGATACAAGGTGTGTGCTTGGCGCTGGCAATTATAGCCATAGAAAAAATCAAACCCTTGCTTGTTGGGTACGCCTTCCGTAGTTGGCGCGCCTAGGCCCCATTTACCAACAGCTCCTGTAACATAACCTGCGGCTTGTAGCATTTCTCCAACGGTAAGTAGGCTATCAGGTAAAGGTCGCTGCCCTTCGAGAAATGGATTGTCAAACATAGCCTGGTAATCCCAGACTTCTCCGCGATCTTTCCATTCATCATTTCCCCGCACATAGGCATGACCTGTATGTTGACCGGTCAACAGCACGCAGCGAGCTGGAGCACAAACGGGGGCACCAGAATAGTGCTGTGTAAATTTCATGCCGCCATTGGCCAAGGCATCAATATTAGGTGTCTCTATCACTGACTGTCCATAGACACCGAGTTCACCATAGCCAAGGTCATCGGCTAAAATATAGATGATGTTAGGAGTAGCGGCTTTTGTTTCTTCCTTTTCTTGTTGGCAGGCCACAATGGAAAATAAGAGTAAAAGGGAAGGTAGAATGTAAAATTTCATGTTTAGATGTTGGTTTAGATCGCAAAAATAAATAATTCTTGCTCTTGTTGAATAAGTATTAATACCTGCCTGGTTTAAGGCCACCCACCCGCGTCTAGTTGTAGACTTCTGAAGTCTTTCCCGGAATCCTAGGTTTTAAGAATGCTCCAGATCGAAATACACCTGATTATCTAAAAAGATTACCATCACGGCATTGGTTTAGACTTCACAAGTTTCACTAGGCGTGACCGGGGAAACTTCTGAAGTCTTTCTATTATTTAGGGTTTATTTTAATCTTATACTCTGCTACTGATTCTACTTTAGATCGGGAGTAGAATAAGGGAAAGAAACGATCCTTGGCCCATAGTTCAAATAAATTGCGGTAATGCGGATGCTCAGGGTTCCCCGATTGTCCGGGAGCTGTCTCTTATACACATCTCCGAGCCCACGAGACCGAGGCTGATCTCG
>CAJXUM010001616.1 GCA_913060855.1 uncultured Lewinella sp.
GAGATCAGCCTCGGTCTCGTGGGCTCGGAGATGTGTATAAGAGACAGGAATATCCTCTTCGCGAATTACGGCGACTGCACGTCCAACAGCCTCAATCACATTGAGGCCTTTGCCAATCAGCTGACTCGATTGGGCCACTCCTGCGTGGTCGCCATCCCCGAAAAGCCCGAAACGGTCGATCATCTGTCCCAACCCCTGTTCCCCGTGCTCACGTTTGATCGGGTGCACTCTCACGGAGCCGGTTTCCCCAATCGTGCCCCAGCTGATGTGATTCATGCTTGGACTCCCCGCGAAAACGTCCGTGCGTTCACGATGCAGTATCTGGCCGCAAACCCGCAGACCCGCCTCATTGTTCACCTCGAAGACAACGAGGCCCACCTTGCTTCCGCTTTCGCTCAGCGGCCGGTCTCTGAACTATCCCGCCTATCGGATCAATGAGTTATTAGCCCAAAATACCAGTTTCCGGACGATAAATGACTTTGGCATTAAGGCCAGCAATGTGTTTTTCTACTATAAAGAGCTAGACAAAGCGACCGACTTTTATGCCAATACTTTGGGACTGGAATTGGTAGCCAATTATGAGGTCGCTTCCATTTTTAGAATTTCCACGACTTCTTACCTCACACTTGTAGATGCTAGTGTGGGCGTCCATGATGAAAAGGAACCTAAGACCGTAGCCCTGGCCCTTTTGACTAATCAGCTGGCTGATTGGTATCGTTTCCTTCAATCCAAAAATGTGCCGATCAAATACGACTACAAGCCCAAGACAGGGAACGCACATGATGGCTTTGTCGCTATCGATCCTGAAGGCTATTTGCTGGAATTTGAAACTTTCAAGCAGCATCCTGAAAATGAAAAATTCATTCCTTTGTTGGACAAGGCGACCACCGTCTATCCCATCAAGGAAAACACCACGGTACCGCCCGGGATTGGCTTTAACGCCAGCATCACTTGGCTCTATTACAAGGACATGCTAGCTAGTCAACAATTCTACGAAGAGAAAATGGGATTTAAACTGGTCGCTGATCAAGGTTGGACCAAAATCTATCAGGTATCACCGACGGGCTTTTTAGGACTAGTGGATGAGCGTCGAGGGATGCATTCTTTCAGCCAAGATAAGGCCGTCAATGTATCCTTCTTGGTGGAAGATCTCGATGGTTTATTTAATTATGTGGAAAAAAGCCAAGCACTGAAACTTCGATCTAAAAACCTGGAGGTAGGTTTAGAATCCAAGTACCGCTCCTTGATTGCCTATGATCCAGAAGGTTATTTCTTAGAGTTTAATGTATTCCTACCGCACGCTCAAAATGAACGCTTGCTGGAGTATTTACAATAGAATACCTAGGCCAATATGCCCTTCACCACGTCGCCATGTACATCTGTCAAACGATAGCGACGGCCCTGGTGCTTAAAGGTTAAGCGCTCGTGATCAATGCCGAGCAAATGTAGCATCGTGGCTTGGAAGTCATGGACGTGCACAGGATCTTTTATAATATTGTAACTAAAATCATCTGTTTCACCATAACTAATGCCCGGTTTTACGCCGCCACCCGCCATCCAGATCGTAAAGCAGCGTGGATGATGATCTCTGCCATAATTATCCACGGTCAGTTTACCTTGACTATAGATCGACCGGCCAAATTCACCTCCCCACACCACGAGCGTATCCTCCAGTAATCCTCGTCGTTTTAAATCCGTTACCAATGCTGCGCTAGCCTGATCGGTATCCTTCGCTTGTGGTATAATGTCTTTGGGTAAATCCGTGTGATGATCCCAGCCCATATGATACAATTGGATAAACTTCACATCCCGTTCCGCCAAACGTCGCGCCAGCAGGCAGTTGGCCGCAAAGGTGCCCGGGCGACGAGCATCATCGCCATATAATTCGAACACCTCATCGGGTTCATCGGATAGATCAACCACATCCGGTACAGAGGTTTGCATTCGATAAGCCATTTCATATTGCGCAATGCGGGAGGCAATCTCTGGGTCACCAAATTCCGATTCGCGCATGGCATTCAACCTGTCTCTTATACACATCTGACGCTGCCGAC
>CAJXUM010001617.1 GCA_913060855.1 uncultured Lewinella sp.
CGAGATCAGCCTCGGTCTCGTGGGCTCGGAGATGTGTATAAGAGACAGGATCTATTTGAAAACATGGAGCTGCTAGAGGCTCGTTATGAAAATGCCTCTCTTCCATTTACCAGGCAAAACGATGCCATATTTATCACTTTCCCCTTACAAGTCAAAGGGCAAAAGGGAATTCTAAAACTCCGGTATAGCGGCAAACCCATCGTCGCCCGAACCCCGCCCTGGGATGGCGGATTTGTTTGGGGAAAAGATGCCACCGGGAAGCCTTGGATTGGAGTGGCCTGTGAGGGCAATGGAGCCAGTTTATGGTGGCCCAATAAAGACCATTTATCCGATGAACCTGATAGTATGGCGATTCGTGTCAGCGTCCCCGCCAATCTAGTCGCAGTAGCCAACGGACAACTTCGGGAAGTAGAAGCATTGGGTAAAAGAAAGAAATACCATTGGGCGGTCACCTATCCGATTAATAATTATAATGTGAGCCTCAATATCGCCGATTATGCCAATTGGAAAGAGACCTATACGGCCCAGGATGGCGAAAAACTGGAGCTGGACTACTATGTGCTGAAAGCCAATGAGACCAAAGCTAAGGCTCATTTCAAGCAAGTGCATGAAGTATTGGCTTGTTTCGAGCAGTATTTTGGGAAGTATCCTTTCTGGGAGGATGGTTATGCCTTGGTAGAAACCCCTTATTTGGGAATGGAACACCAAGGAGCTATTGCCTATGGCAACCAATATATGAGAGGGTATTTAGGTACGATGATCCCGAAAGATATGGACTGGGATTATATCATTGTGCATGAGACGGGCCATGAGTACTTTGGCAACAGTATCAGTTGTAATGACCATGCAGAAATGTGGATCCATGAATCTTTCACCACCTACATGGAGGCCTTATTTATTGAATGCAAATACAGCTATGAAGATGCCGTTCGTTATCTTCAATCCCAGCGAGCCTATGTAGAAAATAGGGAACCGATTCTCGGCCCAATGAATGTAAATTGGGATAGTTGGAGTGGAAGTGATCATTATTACAAGGGCGCTTTGATGCTCCATACGCTACGAAGCGTGATTGATAATGATGAGCTTTGGTTTGATCTCCTAAAACGATTACACCTAGAAAATAAGATTACCAACATGACTTCTGCGGAGGTCATCGCTCATTTTAATAAGGAAACGGAACTGGATCTAATCCCTTTCTTTGAACAATACCTCAGCTATGCAAAATTACCTTGTCTAATCTATGATATCGAGGAAAGCCGAAAAGGCATTACTTTGTCTTATAAGTGGGAGACCGACTTAGCCTCCTTCAATATGCCGCTTAAAGTAGGCCGGCCCGGAAATTATACAACTATTCAACCCAAAGTGGGGGAGTGGCAGGAAGTCCAATTGAGGAATGTCTCTAGTAAGCAGTTTAAAGTAGCGAAGGAGTTATTTTTGGTCCGTTCGCGACCGAAGTAAAGGTGTCGACTTCAGAAGTTTCCCTGAGCCTAGCCCAAGTCAACTTCTGAAGTCTATCAACAAATTATGTTTATCGGATTATCGCAAGTGGATACTTTGCGTATAAGTATCACGAGCATTATCAACCATTACCGTGTAAGTACCAGCAGCCAATTGCTTTAGATTATAGCTTTTATCAATGACGAGCTGGTCTTTGATCTCATCCTGGTAAACCATTCTTCCCTCCGGACTGAGGACGAAAATCCGTACCATACTATTAGTCGGATTGGACAAAGAAAGTTTCAGATTTCCTCGTTTCTTGAGCAAATTGGCCTGGAAATAGACAGTACGTTTACTCTCATCCATGATCAATTCCTGCTCAGTAATAGTAATCGGCTGTATGGTTTCTTTCAACTTTGATTTGATGATCAAAGAGTAGGACCCAGACGGTAGGCTTTCTAAATTGAATACCTTTTTAAACTGTCCTGAAACAGCTACCTTTTCTTCCACCCAGGCAAATCCTTTGCCATCCAAAATTCGCACAGAAGTTTGTGCAGAAACATCTGTCTCTTATACACATCTGACGCTGCCGACGAAGAGGATAGTGTAGAT
>CAJXUM010001618.1 GCA_913060855.1 uncultured Lewinella sp.
CGTCGGCAGCGTCAGATGTGTATAAGAGACAGCTTCAGTAATAGCAGAAAAAAAAATAGGAATTGAGAGAGCAAGGTCTAAAATGGATAAGATTACAGCCCGAGCTCGACTCCACTTTCTTAACAAAGAGATCGAAACTAATAAGATAATTGCTTATATTTATAAGGAAATGAAAGGTTTAGATCTGATTGATTAGGTATCAATAATTAACCAGTAATCATCTATTATGGCTGACAATTCGAATTTAGTTTTGGAAAGGCAAAAGGCGGCAGTTCGCAAGTTTTTTGATGAAAACCTGGAGAAAATGACAAAAGAGTTGCCCAATATCGGGGTTGTTCTAAAGAATAAAAATCAACTACTTTCTCATCCAAAGAAATATTTTGATCGCCCCTATCTTTCGGCCTTCCGAAGACAGCTACAAGATGACCTGAAGCTAAAATATATAGAAGAGGTTCGACCTATCATTTTGAAAGTATATCAAAATCTGTTTCATGATAATTCGTATCTGCCTGATCAAACCTATTTGGAATATATTAACCAACTTTTTGAGAATCGAATAAAAGACCAGTTAAATGCAGATAGGGAGTGGACGGCGTATATCCAGCATCGATTTTATGAGGATTATGCTCATGCCTTGCATGAGGTATTACCTGATCATTACATTACGATGAATACGGCCTTGTGGTCATTTTCGAAGAGAGAGATTTTACCACTATATAGGTATTTCTCCTTAAATACTCCGGAAGATATATTTAAGCAAAGATCAGAAAGTTTCAACACACTTGCAGGCTTCTTGCCGAATTACTCTACCATCTGGGATGCGGTAAGTAACAATGTAAATTCGATGTTCTACTTTGATCAAGTAGCTGATCAAAAGAGACGAATAGAGATATTTGAATATCATGTCCCTTCACAAGGAACTATCAAAGCCATTCCGAAATCGACAGTGATTGAAGCGACTCATAGGACAAAATTTCCGCTAAATGCAGCAGAGTACCTTGAAAGGAGGAGAGCAGACACTGTGGAGGAAAGATATCAATATGAAGTTCTGAGATGGTATATCAGATCTGGAATACTAGATCCCCGGAATGCGCAGGAGAAAAGAGGTCGTGCCAGTATAACTACTGAGAATTTATTGTTGACATCTGAAAGAAGGCGTGGACCTGATTATGATGAACTAGAGGAAATCTTGGAAGGCCAATATAGGAGTAGTTATTCTAAGAATAATATCTATACTCAGGAAGATAATACTCAGCTAGATCGTGTCATAGAATCTATTGATCAGAATTTTCCTAATTCAATTAGTTATCGAGTTGGTGTATTTGAAGCTGGTTTTTTCGATTTGATGGAACGTGATGATTCAATTAATCACATTTATTGGGTGCCTTTAGTAACAAACTATAGAGATAGATTAATTGGAGGAACATTTTACATCAATTCGGATAAACCTCTTGAGGAATATACTGCTTCAAAGTCCATTGGACAATTAACCGATATAACAGAGAAGAATAAAAGAATAGAAAAACTGCGGAAGAAACTGCATGTATTGACCTTTTATCTCTCAGGAATTTTTGGGGATAAGCAAATTGAGGAGATTCAGAATATTACTGAAGCGGAAAATAAGCGATCAGCAGGGGTTTCCATTATTGCTAGGAATATTGGCCATAACCTAGGTAGTCATACACTGTCATACTCGAAGAACAACTTGACTAATGAATTGAGAATGATTGAAAGTGGTGTTTTTGAAGGAATCTTTCAAAAAGCGCCAGACAATAGCTTTTTTTTGAAGGAAGAGATAATTGATAAAGTGATTAAAAAGGGAGAGTTAGGTGCCGAGCAATATCGAATTATCATCAAGAAGAATGCGCTATATGTTCCTTACCTAAGGGCCCTAGGTGCGTTTCTTGGGCACTTTCAAGGCCGCCAAGACAGTATTGGATCTATTGCTTCGGGGCAAAGTACTTACTATGGTACGGTACATTTTAAGTCTGCAGTATTAGATCTGTCTCTTATACACATCTGACGCTGCCGACGAAGAGGATAGTGTAG
>CAJXUM010001619.1 GCA_913060855.1 uncultured Lewinella sp.
TTCGTCGGCAGCGTCAGATGTGTATAAGAGACAGCCGAAGTTCCCTCCAACGTTATGGAGGGCATAAACGATAATCTGCCTTTTTTGCTGTCAGTAGGCTAGACAAAAGAGCTAGTGCCTTTTGATCCAACCATATGACAGTTGCACCCACTATTAAGGGAATAGTGGATACCACAAAAAATGGCAGAGAAAGTCAATTATTTAGTTTTTTACACAGGGAAAACTCGAAATAGCGACAAGTCTGAACAAGGCCTATCTAGCTAATAGTGATGTACAAAAAAGAAGACTGACTCAAACAATTGTCTGGTAGCCTGTGCTTCTTGCACCTTTTCTAAAAAAGTATAAACGAGTTGAAAATGAGGATATGTTCTGTATCGTGGGGCTTATATCTTATACTATGGCAGGAAATTTCGTAATAGTTACACGCACTATTTAAATTTTATTCTATTTTAATTTTTCCTTAACACTTCCCCCTCTCTGCTGGGCTTCTGGTGATATTTATATTGAAGTTGTTCAAAGTCTGGAATATTTTTTTAGCTCGGTTTGTAATGTTTTATCGATTGTGGGCTATAGTGTAGATAAGCAATACTGACAAATGGAATCATTCCTACAAAAATTTCTAGACGACGATCCTAAAACGCTCCGCGAGGTGTACCATAACTCGGTCTGTGATTGGATACGGAAAGATGTAAGGAATAAAGGCGGTACGCCAGAGGAAGCTGAAGATGTGGTTGTTTTAGCTATTATCAAGGCCCAAGAACTCATCCGTAAGGGCAAATACAAAGAAGAAGGTAAATTCTATGGCTTTCTTCGCAGCGTCGGCAATTGGGTCCGTCTGGAAGAGTGGAAAAGAAAGAAAAAGGATCGATCTACTGAATTGGAATTAAGCCTGGAAGAAGAATTGATAGCTGTATTGGAAGCGAAAGGACCACTGGCCTCTTTGCAAGAAGAAATTGAGAATATAGCTGATCAAGTAGAAATGGATAGCTATATCAATAGCCTCGACAAAAGAGGGCAGGAAATGATTAGGCTAAGGTACTTCGAAGGATATTCCCTCATAGAAATTGGAAAAAAGCTAGGCATCAATCAGCCTAATGTCGCCCATCATCGATACTTAAAAAAACTTAGAAAAATAGTAAATAGAAAGGAACGGTACTAGGTTGCAGGTAAAATATCTGCAACGACAATAGTAATGAAGATTGTTGCCTAGCACCCAATTCGATAGCCAAACGACTATTTTTACTCAACTCCGATTAAGTATACTAATATGACGCTATTTTTATCAATAACATACTAATCCTTATACTATGAAGTCCAAGCGTGGCCACTCTCAAGAACAGGAGGATACTGTTCTAAAGTATGTGAAAGGGAACCTGACTCATCAGGAACGAGAAGCTTTTGAGGCTACACTCCAATCGTCACCTAAGTTACAACAAGAAGTAAGGTTTATAAAAAATCTAGTGGGTATTGTAGCAGAACCTGAAATCGCCAAATCGGGCAAGATCTTATTAGATTTACGCCAGGAAAAATTACAAGACATTAGGCAAGATCAGCAGCAAGTAGCTAAAAAGGGAAGCAATGCGTTCACAAACTTCATCAAGAAGAAGCCCATAGTCACGTTTTTCTTTCTCCTCGCCATTATCCTGACCTTTTTGGTCGTAAATAACATTATCCTTTTAGCTGACTGCAATAGCCTATACCATAAACACCTCAAATCTTACCCTAGCATATTCAATACTTCCGATGCTACCCGGCCCAAGTTAACCGAAGCCATCGATGCCTATACTGCAGGAAGTTTTCAGGAAGCTATCATAGGCTTTGATACTTACTTGGACAAAGATCCTATTTTCAGGTTCTACGCGACCATCAGTTCCTTATTCGTTGACCCCGTTAATCTAGCGCAAACCAGAGCTGAATTTGCCGTACTACGCACTTTGTTTGAAGATGATGATGCTTATCGACATCTCATTGAATGGATCGATTATTATGAAGCGTTACTAGCTGTCTCTTATACACATCTCCGAGCCCACGAGACCGAGGCTGATCT
>CAJXUM010001620.1 GCA_913060855.1 uncultured Lewinella sp.
CTGACATCAAAAGAGCAAGCCGAACGTGTAGGTTATTTTTTTCCAAAGCCCTTAACTGATGAATCTATTTCTATACCCCAAACCTTCAACTAATTCAAAGGGCTATATTTCTTCTACCCACCTACCAATAACTCCAACACCTCTTCAATCATTTGAGCCACCACTGCTGTAGGATTCGTACTAAATGTTCTATCTACTCGATTGGCCAAAATCGCGTTGCAAGATATCGCTTCATGGCCCAATAAGCCTGCCATCCCATACATAGCAGCTGTTTCCATTTCCATATTCGTTATCTCTTTCCCTTCTATTTGAAATAAACGCATTTGGTCAAATACAGCAGACGTGATCTTGGAAGCCAGTCTAATCTGGCGGCCTTGCGGCGCATAGAAACCCGGACAAGTCAAGGTGATACCCCGAAAGAAATTAGTTGGGAAAAGACCAGCAAGCGACCCAGGCGCTTTAAAAATATGGGGTTGGCCGGGTAAGGCTGGAACCGCTGTCTTTAGGGAATGCCGCCATGCCTGCTGCGAATCGGACTGGGGGAAATCATAGAAGGACATCAAATTATCTAAGCCGATGGCATGGGTCGAAATAAGAAAGGAATCCACTGGAATATGGGCTTGCAAAGAGCCGGAAGTCCCTAAGCGGATAAATTTTAGTGCCTGCAAATCCTCTTTGACGGTCCGAGTTTCAAAATCAACATTAAATAAAGCATCCAATTCATTGAAAACAATATCGATATTGTCTGGCCCAATACCCGTGGAAATGACACTGAGGCGCTTGTCGCCAATCCTTCCGGTATGGGTGACAAACTCCCGCTTACTGAGTTGAAATTCCATCTCATCGAAGTGTTTCGATACGGCTGCAACTCGATTTGGGTCGCCTACCGTTATAATAGTATCTGCCAAATGTTCGGGCTGTAAATGAAGGTGATAGATACTTTGGTCAGGATTAAGGATAAGCTCGGATTCTCGGATCATATATTCTCCTAGGTTTTGACTTTCAAATGAGGTTCGACTTCAATATAAGTGTTAATTTTGGCCCGAACAAAGACCTGATTATGAAAAAGATTTATCACTTAAGCACCTGCTCCACTTGCCAAAGAATCATTAAAGAATTAGGAGGTGGGGAAGGCTTCGTTTTGCAAGATATTAAGACGGAGCCGATAACTCCTGCACAGTTGGAAGAAATGCATGAAAAAGTAGGAAGCTACGAAGCCTTATTTAGTCGACGAGCGATGAAGTTTCGAGGAAGGGGATTGCATGAAAAAACACTGTCCGAATCCGATTACAAATCGCTCATCCTCGAAGAGTATACCTTCCTCAAGCGACCTGTAATTTGGATCGATGGTGAGATCTTTGTTGGAAACGCAAAGAAAGTAGTGGCAGCAGCAGTAGAAAAACTAGCAGGTATAGCATAATATGGAACCTAATAAAACAGATATAGCGGAATGGTTTAAAGGCTTGCAAGATGACATCTGCCAGGCCCTGGAGCAAGGTGACGGCGAAGGAACCTTCCAGGAGGATATGTGGGAAAGACCAGAGGGTGGGGGTGGTCGAACGCGAGTCATTCAGGGGCAGCATATTGAAAAAGGAGGAGTGAATTTCTCTGCAGTGCACGGCCCACTACCGGAAAAAATTGGCAAGGCACTCGGCTTGACCGCTGGTTCTTTTTTTGCAACTGGTGTTTCTATTGTCTTGCATCCTCGTAGCCCATTGGTGCCTATCATACATATGAATGTCCGGTATTTTGAGATGAATGACGGGACTTGGTGGTTTGGAGGCGGGATAGATCTTACGCCGCATTATGTGGTAGATGCCGAAGCTCGGTTTTTTCACCAGCAGCTAAAGCAGGTTTGTGACCAACATCATCCTACTTACTATCCGCGATTCAAGCAATGGGCCGATGATTATTTCTATGTGAAGCATCGAAAAGAGACGAGAGGTATAGGAGGGATATTCTTTGATCGCCTGAATGCAACCGAGGGATTGACCAAAACCTGTCTCTTATACACATCTGACGCTGCCGACGAAGAGGATAGT
>CAJXUM010001621.1 GCA_913060855.1 uncultured Lewinella sp.
CCAATAGACTTTTAATACTATGAGTTGCTTCTTGGTAAATGGAGAACAAGCCGATTTGTAAGCTATCCAACTGAAGATGAGATGGTTTTATGGCATTGATGGCTGAATACGCCTGATAGAAGTCATCTCCAGAAATAATGTCTAAAAGTGCAGTGGTGAGCTGTGGGGTCAATGTCGTTTTTTGACTCAATCTGTTCAACGCCCAAACCCTATCATTTATAGCTGGGCTTTTCAAGATCAACACCATCAAATCTGACGATAGCTGTTTTTCAGTAAGACTCATCACAAAGTCTCTGGTAGGTCCATATACAATATTCCATAAGGTATAGGTGGTATAAGCAGCTCCCTTCACTACCATTTCAGAGATCGCAGGTGTCGTCGCACCGGTAACCCCATCTACTGAATCTGCCTCTGTTTCTGGTATTTCTAGGAGTTTTTTGAAAGAAACACCTCCCAAAGGCAAATTGGAGTCAGCTAGTAAATCATTTAGTCTTTCGTATTCATGATTGAAAAATGCTTCGTGGTCAAGCTTGCTCAGAAACTCTCCCTCTGGCAACTCAAACCCCAGGTATCGCCCTGTGATGTTCCAAAAAACAATAATACTTAAAAGACGACATTCCTGACTAAAGCATACTTCTGTTGTGATCGGCTTGAAGTAATGAAGGGGGATATTCTCCTGGGTTTTGACCAAAAAAAGGGAATCATCACTAAGGGTGTCCCTATATGCGATCACAATGGTTTGTTCCGAATCATAATTCCCAGCT
Source organism: uncultured Lewinella sp. (assembly GCA_913060855.1). Taxonomy (GTDB): domain Bacteria; phylum Bacteroidota; class Bacteroidia; order Chitinophagales; family Saprospiraceae; genus DT-111. The sequence continues at coordinate 765 of CAJXUM010001621.1, forward strand.
ATTGTACGTTCTTGTGTGTACTTTAATTTTTCTGTATCAAGTAAAAAGGAAAATAGGGTACAGCTTAGCAAAAGACCTGCGACCACAATAGCATGATTAGTATGCGGTAAATTCATCGTGATATCAAGATTATAAATAATTACGCCCGATTTGGCACAATGGCCCCATGCTCTTTTAGCAACTTTTTGATGTCATTTATCGGGACCTCAGCGGGTGTTGTGCCCTGCTTATTGGCCAGCACAGCCGCTACAGCCGCAGCTTGCCCCATCCCCATACAGGAAGCCTGTACACGCAATGCGGAATTAGCCAATCTATCACTACTCACACACCGGCCTGCCACTAGAAAATTCCTACTCTTTTTGGGTATCAGCGCCCTTAGCGGAATACTTGCCACGATATCTGGTTTCAGGAATTCCTGATAGATAGATTTTCCCTCTCTATGCAAATCAATAGGGTAGAAGGAATGGGATAAAGAATCTTCGAAGACCTTTCCTTCCACATAATCCAGGTGGGTCATTTGGTAGAGACCGTCAATGCGGTAGGTTTCTCGCACAGCAGTTTCAGTCTTTAAATCCAGTATTCTCACCTGCTCACATCCTGGAAAAGACCTTAGCGTGCGTACCAGTTCCAACAAAGTGGCTCTCCCCTCATGATTAGCCCTCGTATGAGATTCGGAAGTCGTAGAATCGGCACCTGGGACATACACATAACCGTAAGGCACAAAGGTATGTTCTCGACTTGTCCTTGTTTGGGTTTCAAGCATGTTTTGCCTGAGCACACGATGGTATTGCTTAGGAATTTTCGTTAGGTCGAGCGCATCATAATCATAGCCACCTATCCTAAATACAAGTGAACCTGGCTGAGTATCTGCTTCCCTCAATACATCGAAACCAGCCATTGACGCAATCAAGGCATTACCTGTACAATCAATAAGCTGATCGCAGGTGATTTGAGTCTTGGTTCCCTTTCCAACGGTTTCGACTTCCCATTTCCCGTTTTTAAATTCAATTTGGGTGGGCGTCTCATAGTACCGAATGTTTACACCGGCCTCCAGGCATTTTTCTTCAGCGAGCAGTGTATATAAAGGGGCATTTACGGTAACCTGATGCTTCCAGTGTCGATCCGGTAAAAGAGAAAAGTTCGGCAACTTATCTCCGTTGAGTTGGACGCAATCCATGACGAGTTCCCAGCCGATTCCATCAATGATTTGTTTGCCCCAAGCATGGAATCTGTCTCTTATACACATCTGACGCTGCCGACGAAGAGGATAGTGTAGA
>CAJXUM010001622.1 GCA_913060855.1 uncultured Lewinella sp.
CGAGATCAGCCTCGGTCTCGTGGGCTCGGAGATGTGTATAAGAGACAGGAAGATATTCTTGAATTATACCTCAATACTGTTCCTTTTAGTGATAATACCTACGGAATCAAGGTGGCAGCCCATCAATTCTTCAAGACTTCTACCGCTCAACTAAATGCTACTCAAGCGGCAACGCTCGTCGCCATGTTGAAAGCGACTTATAGTTACCATCCCATCAATTTTCCGGAGAGATCTTTGGAACGACGCAATTTGGTCTTAACGCAAATGGCCAGACAGGGCTATGTAAAAAAAGAGCACTTAGATTCTCTGAAAAATACGCCTTTGCAACTCGACTATTCACCACTAACCAATAATAAAGGCTTGGCTACTTATTTTCGAGAGCACCTCAGGATGGAGCTAAAAGATCGTTTGCAGGCCTTTCGAAAACCGAATGGTACACGCTACAATATATATACTGATGGTTTGAAAGTATATACTTCCATCGATGCCAAATTACAAGCCTATGCAGAGGAGGGGCTCAAGCAACATCTCGTTGGTCTTCAACAGTCGTTTTATGACCACTTAGGAGAAGAGACGCCTTGGCAAAATGACACCACCCTATTAATGGCTATCTGGCAATCAGAAAGATATCGCTCATTGGTTCGAAGTGGTTTGGATTCGGTCAGGGTGGATTCTGTTTTTCGCAGGCCGATACGTATGACTATTTTCGATTGGGAGCAGGGAGAACGAAGCCTGCAAATGAGTCCCTTAGATTCTATTAAATACTATCTTTCTTTGCTCAACGCTGGCTTCTTGGCCATGGATCCCAATACAGGTATGGTGAGAGCCTGGGTCGGTGGCATAGATCATAAGTATTTCAAGTACGACCATGTCAAGTCAAAAAGACAAGTGGGTTCTACCTTTAAGCCACTCGTCTATGCGGCAGCACTTCAGCAGGGCATTCATCCCTGCTGGCGCATTCCCAATGTCAAACGCACCTACTGGCGCCACCAAGCCTGGCGGCCCAAAAATTCGGATGACACCTATGGAGGCTGGTACTCTATGGAAGGTGGCCTAATCCGTTCTATGAATACCATCAGTGTCAACCTAGGCATGCGGGCCAGGCCTTCCAATGTGGCTAGATTGGCTGAAAATGCGGGGATTGAAGATCGGGTACCTCGCTATCCTGCGATTGCGCTCGGAGCTGTCGATGCATCACTGATGGACATGGTGCGCGTTTATGGCACCTTCGCCAACAGAGGACTCAGTCCTGAATTGAGCTATATCAATCGGATTGAGACCCAAAATGGAAGGGTGCTTATCGACCTGGAGAATAGAATCGATACTTGTCAGTGGCGCCAATCTCTCTCTCTGGACGAAGCAGACATGATCAATCATATGTTACAAGCTGCCATCGACCGCGGGACGGGAAGGCGGTTGCGTTATCGCTATCAATTCACCAATGCACTAGCGGGCAAAACAGGTACCAGTCAAAATCATTCCGATGGTTGGTTTATCGGCTATACGCCTGAACTTGTAGCTGGCGTTTGGGTGGGCGCAGAAACGCCGAATGTGCGATTCCGAGATTTGCGATTGGGCCAAGGTGCCAATACGGCCTTGCCTATCTTTGCTAATTTCTTACAACGGATCAATGAGGATCCTACCTTAACTCATTATCAAAAGGCTAGTTTCCCGACGCCTTCTGCCCACGTACTGCGTGCCCTAAATTGCAAAGATATCGAATGGAACCGGAGCGATAGCACGACCATTCTAACACCAGGAGCGGATAGCGTAGCGATAGCCGTGGTTCCCAAGACGGTCCTCGAAGAGGAGGTTTTGGCGGCGAATAAGGAAGTGAAGGACGGGATAAATCAATAGTTTTTTGATCTAAAAACTAGGCAAGGCTTCAGAAGTTTTCTCCGCTTTGGCCTAGGAATACTTCTGAAGTGGGGTGGTCGATAGGCCAATAATTGGCTAATATTTACTCCCCCAAAAATGGACAACGCATGAACAGAACACTACCTGTCTCTTATACACATCTGACGCTGCCGACGAAGAGGA
>CAJXUM010001623.1 GCA_913060855.1 uncultured Lewinella sp.
GAGATCAGCCTCGGTCTCGTGGGCTCGGAGATGTGTATAAGAGACAGATCCAGTTAGAAGATCAATATGATCAACTCATTAGGAAGATGGGCCTAAAAGTGAAAACCAATCAGCAGATTAAGGATATAAAAGCGCCCATGCCAGGCCTTGTACTTGAAATTATGGTAGAAGTGGGCCAGTTTGTGGCGGTAGGTGATGCCTTACTCATCTTAGAAGCCATGAAAATGGAGAATGTGATCAAGGCACAGGGAGAAGGTGTGATAAAAGATATTGTAGTGAAACAAGGGGCAGCGGTAGAGAAGGGGCAGCTCCTGATTGTACTGGAGTGATTTTCTCACTTCAGGGGGTGAATAACTCACCCCCTGAAGAAAGAAAAAATCACTTACTCCCCAAGGCTCCGCCACTCGTACGCAAAAAGGTATTGAGCCCGCAATCCAAGAAATCGCTATAGTCTCGCGTCCCTTCCTTGTAGCCTCTTGGCGCAGCTAATACTTGCTCTTCTGGCGAAAGCAATACGTATAAAGGTTGTGTATTCTGCTTGAAATTGGTAGCCTGGAAATCCGTCCATTTATTACCTACATTCCGCATTTTCTTTTTACTCACTTTCGATACCATGATCTCATCCAAAAGCTCTCGATCATCTACATAGAGAGAGACTAAGACATAATCCTCTTTAATCCGCTCCCATACCTGATCGGCCGTCCAGATATGCTCTTCCGTTTTACGGCAGTTTACACAGCCATAACCTGTAAAATCTAAAAGCACTGGCTTTTTGATCTCCCTAGCATAGGTTAATCCTTCATAATAATCCTTAAAGCATTCGAGATTATTCGCACACTTCGTGTAAGAAGAAAAACGTGCTTTGAGTTCCGGATTCAATGATGGCTCCGGCAACAATACATTGTAGTGGGCTGGAGGTGCCAAACCACTCATTAGTTTCAAAGACTGATAAGCTTCCGTTCTTGGGTTGAAGGCAAAGCCTGAGACCAAATAAATCACAGCTGCCAATGAGGCTATCGTAAATCCCCAACGAACCGGAGAAATCTTTTTCAGTTTACTATCATGTGGAAATCGGATATAACCTAGCAGATACAGGGCCATAGCGGCAAAAATCAGCACCCAGAGTCCCATGAATGCTTCATAGGGCAATATCCCCCAATGCATCGTCATATCTGCGACGGATAAAAACTTCAGGGCCAAGGCAAGTTCTAGAAAACCCAATACGACCTTTACGGAGGTCATCCAACTTCCAGAACGAGGCAGTGAATTCAACCAACCAGGGAAGGCTGCAAATAAGCCAAAGGGTAGAGCTAATGCCGAAGAGAAACCCAGCATGACCACAAAGGGTCCCATTTTATTGGTCGCTGATTCTACCAGCGCCGAACCAATAATCGGTCCAGTACAAGAAAAGGAAACCAAGGCTAGCGTAAATGCCATGAAGAAAATACCAATCAAACCACCCTTATCCGCCATGGCATCACTCTTTGTGGACCAAGAACTAGGCAGGGTAATTTCATAATAGCCAAAAAAGGAAAAAGCAAACAAAATAAATATGACGAAAAACAACACATTTGCAATCCAGTTGGTAGACAACTGGTTCAGCGCGCCAGGCCCTAATGCAGCCGTAATAATCAAACCAATGGATACATATATGGCTATGATGGATAGGCCATACAGAAGGGCATTTCTTAAACTGGATGCCCGGTCTTTACTCGTCTTCGTAAAAAAGCTGACCGTCAGCGGAATCATCGGGAAAACACAAGGTGTAATTAAAGCTACGAGTCCTCCCAAAAAGCCTAGGATAAAAGTCCAGAATAACGAATCACTAGCGACTTCTTCTTCTCCACAATTGCCCAGCGGTTCTTGGTAACTATTCACCAAGGCTTCACGAGTTTGATCTAATTGAGTACCATCAGCCACAATAGCAATCACCGCATCGGTAGCGGGTTGGCCCGTTTTTAGATCTATCGCAAACTCTATATCGGTCGGTGGTAAACATTTCTCATCATCACAAACGGTATATACACTGTCTCTTATA
>CAJXUM010001624.1 GCA_913060855.1 uncultured Lewinella sp.
TCGTGGGCTCGGAGATGTGTATAAGAGACAGTTGTAGGCCAGGCCCTTGGCATGGCGATGCGTGGTCTTCGCCCCATTGCAGAAATTCAATATCTCGACTATCTGATATATGGCTTCTCACCCTTGACGGATGATGTCGCTACTTTACGTTGGCGTAGTAATAACTTGCAAGCAGCTCCACTTATCATACGAACGCGTGGCCATCGCCTGGAAGGGGTATGGCATTCTGGTTCACCGATGAGTGTATTATTGGGCGGTTTGCGGGGAATGTATATTTTGGTACCTCGCAATATGACACAAGCTGCGGGTATGTATAATACCATGCTACGATCGGATGACCCTTGTGTGTTGATCGAATGTCTGAATGCTTATCGTTTGAAAGAACGAGTACCGGATAATGTTGGAGAATTTACGATTCCTATAGGGATACCCGAAGTCATGCGAGAGGGCTCAGATATCACGATTGTAACCTATGGTGCATGCGTTCGGATCGCCGAAGCGGCATGTGATTTGCTCAAGCAAGATGGTATTTCAGTCGAGTTGATCGATGTACAAACCTTGTTACCTTTCGATCGGCATCATCGGATTGTACAATCTCTGCAAAAGACCAATCGAATTATATTTCTAGATGAGGATGTGCCTGGTGGCGCTTCCGCTTATATGATGCAAGAAGTCCTGGAGAAGCAGGGAGGTTACCAATACCTGGACTCTCCACCGACTACACTTTCCGCTAAAGACCATCGCCCGCCCTATGGGACGGATGGAGATTATTTCTCCAAACCAAATGTAGAGGATATTTACAACACCGCCTTCCATATCGTCCACGAAGCAGAACCTGGCCGGTTTAGTGAAGATGAATAAGTAATATCCTACCTATCGAGTATTCATTTCTAGGAACCATTATCATAAGGATTTATATGAAAAAAGTAATTTATATTCTTTTTGCCATTTTAGGCATTGCGACTGCCTGTACGGATACCGCTGCCATAGATGAATGGCAGCAAAAGGCAGCTAATCTCGAAGCCGAATTAGCCGAGGCAAAAGCCCAACTTGCTAATGCTGGACCTACAGATCATACCTTTGTACACAATGTCTATTTCTGGTTGAAAGAAGGAATCACAGCGGAAGAGGAAAAGGCCTTTTTAACCGGTTTAGTTAGCCTGAAAGGTATCGAATCGATTGGCCAGTTCTATTATGGACCACCAGCTGGGACACCGAGAGATGTGGTAGACAACTCCTATGACTATGCCTTATCTATTCACTTCAAGGATAAAGCAGCACAAGATGCTTACCAAGTTGATCCGACTCACCTTGCTTTTGTGGAAAAATTAGCCGATTCCTGGCGTAAGGTGCAGGTGTATGACAATACTTTGATGGGGGATTAATCTCCTGTTATTTTGAATAGCCGATCTCTTTCAAAAGCTGTTCCATATGAGATTCGCTGACAGGAATCTCATGACTTCCAATCGTAATTTGATGATTGCGAATAGACTGGATTTTATCCAGGTTGACAATAAAGGATTTATGCACCCGCATAAATCCTTTATTAGGTAATTTATCCTCGATTCCTTTCAAGGTAAACTTGGTTAGAATAGGTTTAGTGCGGGAAAGCGTAAAGATTTTGATATAATCCTTCATGCCCTCAACATGTGTTACCTCTGAGGGTAAAATCTTTACCAAGGAATATTCTACATTGACGAAAAAAGGAGGTGCTTCAACAGGAGGTTGGGGCGTATGGCTTTCGGCAACTTGCACGGTGGGTTTAGTAGTCGAGGTTTCTTTTAGGTGTAGAGCGCGTAAGGCAGCTTTAGTGAAACGAGCTAAACTGACAGGCTTCAACAAGTAATCGACCACTTCCAAATCATAGCTTTCAACCGCGTAATTGGAATAGGCGGTGACAAAAATAACCATTGGTTTTTCTCGTAGACTATCTAATAGTTTGGTCCCTAACATACCGGGCATTTGGATATCCAAAAACATTAGATCCTGTCTCTTATACACATCTGACGCTGCCGACGAAGAGGATAGTGGAGATCT
>CAJXUM010001625.1 GCA_913060855.1 uncultured Lewinella sp.
CACCGGTGGCAGAAGGTAAAAGTTCACAGACAAATATCGTTACGCTAGAGGCGGGTGAATACGAGTATTTCTGCCCACTCAATCCGACTCCTAAGTACACCCTAGTTGTATCAAAGAAGGTAGAAACAGTCAAATTGAATCAGGTGCCTGGAAAATTTGAAACCGAAACCCTGACACTTACAGAAGGACAATACCAATTCGAGATTGCCAACAATGGCGTAGATCACGAGGTAGGGTTTGTACTTGTGCCTAAAGGCAAATACGACGCAGCTAATCATATCAAAGAAGCCTATGTAAATGCACCGGTGGCAGAAGGTAAAAGTTCACAGACAAATATCGTTACGCTAGAGGCGGGCGAATACGAATACTTCTGCCCACTCAATCCGACCCCCAAGTATACCTTAATAGTTAAGTAAGAGAATAAAGTATAAATCGCTTAAACGGAAAGGCTACATTGACTTCTTGTTGATATAGCCTTTTCTAATTTATTCCTCCATAGAGTAGACTTTTGAGTCGAGATCCCTGTATTTCTGGCAGGTTATAAGTGTTATTAAATTTTTCAATAGTCGTTTTAATATCGTACTTCAATTCTTGAAATTGATGTGGTAGTGATTCAGCACAAGTGGCTTCGTTTTCATAAGAAGAAATGATACTATCAAACTTTTGATAGTACTGAATTCCCTGTTGGATGAAATTACTATACTTCGTAATGAAATCTGCGACCCGCTGCGTGGCGAAGGCCAAGTCTACTTCTTTTTTCTTTGCCTCCAGTTGATTCTTCGTTGATTCGTCTTTTAACTGGTCAATGAATTTTAACAATTGCTCTTGCAATTGCTCCCAGTCATCATTTTTCCGACAGTCCGCTAAAGGAACCAAGTAATCTAAAAAGAGCGTATATTCCTTAAATAAGGCCTCACACTCTTCCTTTAAAGCTTGATTAGCCTTCTTTAGGAACTCGGTTTCATGGCGAACAATATTAAGGTCACCATTCATCCGTAGTGTAAAATCTAGTACGCAAGAAATTTGGTCCATTTCTGCCGATTTCTCTTCCGCTTTTCCTTTGCCCAGCAAACTAGAAACAATAGAGAAGGTTGCCGTAAGAAAAGCATTGGATTCCCATATGCCAGGAAAAGCAAATCCCAATCTGTTACTGGATTTTTCTTTCATAATGGCCTGGATATTCTTAAAGGCAGGAAAAGTATTAGGATTGGAAAGTACCGCTACATTTTGATAGGTCTGCATACTGGAGAAATGATGATCTAATCCTAGTATTTTTTCATACATCACTTTAATGAGGTCGACTCCTTTTCCATACCTCACTTTTAGCACTTCCAGTTCTTCTGCATTTTCTATTTGCGAAAGTGCTTCTAACAATTGCAGTTTTTCCTCTAGCATTCCCACTTTCTTATCGGCTGAAGTAACGTGGGCTAATTGCAGGCCTAACCCCTGCAGCTCTTTGTTAATTCGATTTCGCTTGGTTTTATACTCATCTTGTAACAGATAAAGCGCTTCAAAACCGCTTTGGTGTATATCGTAGAAAGTGGTTGAATCGCCAGGAAAAATCATGGCTGTCATAGAGAAATGGGCAAGGAAAAGCAGCCCTAGCATGAAGCTAGACTTCAGGGAAACTAAATACATAATGGAACATTTTTAGTTTTAACAGATTTTATCAGAGCGCAGCTTGTCCCATCACTAGTAACTGTAAAGTTTGGGCAACTTATATAAGTACATGAAGTACTCTACTATATATGTAATACTTTTTCGGCCAAAGAATACATACAAGTTCGACTTTTTAACACCTTATAGATGCACTTTAGGTGCTATTGATACCATGGCATGCTGTAATAAAGATGCAAAATAGCAACAGAAGGTTGCTAAGCGCTCGCTGAGGGATCAGAGATGATCCCTCAAATAGGCTGTGTAATTCATCAGGCCTACTACTACCAACTGGTGCGAGGAATATCTTTTTGGAATAGTTAAGGGTCTGTCTCTTATACACATCTCCGAGCCCACGAGACCGAGGCTGATCTCGT
>CAJXUM010001626.1 GCA_913060855.1 uncultured Lewinella sp.
AGCGTCAGATGTGTATAAGAGACAGGTAGTGCATCGTAGTCTCCTTACCCAAATTATTGACGTACTTCACCAGTACATGCGGCTTTTTACTGTCCATCAGGTCTATGTACCGCATAGGTGCTTCCGTATAAGCCGGCAGGTCGGATGACCAGACGATGCAGGAGGTACCGGTTCCCAATAGATCGACGACCGAAAATTTGGAATTGCGATCTATTGGAAAAAAAGGATCTATCTCGTGGGCGTCGCTCCAGGCATTACCACTGAGGTTAATGAAGGCTTTAAATTTGTTTTCTCCCAGGTAAAAGATATCTGTAGCGCCCGTTCCGCTCACATCCGCCAGATGTAAATATTGAGCATTATAAAGATCTGGATGATCAAAGAGCGGAGCATTGCCCATGCTTACTTTCGCGCTAAATTGGCCGTAGCCCTTATTTGCCCAGTAACAGATCTCCCCGTTTCGAATACGGGCGATATCGGTGAGTCCATCCCCAGACATGTCTGCCAGAAAAATGGTTTGTTCCTGATCTGAAAATACAATTCGTGGGCCGCTTTCTTCATCGAGCATTTTGGCTACTCTCTCGGCTGGCAGATGTCCGCGTTTCCCAAGGGAAGGATACCAGGTGAAAACGTCCTGCTCCGTAATCAGAATTTCAGCTCTGCCATCTCCATTAAGGTCGAGAAGACGAGCATTGGGGTCTTGCAGATTCACATTGGCCACCTGCTCGAAGGGCCTGAAGGGCTTCCAATCCTCCTCTTTATCCAGCTCAAAATAGCCCTTAACGGTACCACTATTAACCACCATTTGTTTTTGGCCATTCGAGTCCAGATCTTGCAAACTTATGGCCCCTGAACCCAATCCATTGAAAGAAGGTTTGGGCGCCACTCTTTTGGCTGCTGTGAAACTCACCTGGCCATCTTCATCTATATCTCCCAGGTTACTTTTGTAATGCCAGGCGCCTCCCTGCTCTGTTAAAATACCGGAAATCCCCTCTCCGTATAAATCCACCCATTGGTAATTATTGGTCAGTCCTACTGGTGCATGGATGATATTTTCCTGATCAACAACTTTGACTTGCGTATTCCAATTCAGGTTTTGGTATTCAAACTCCATCGGAGGTAAAGACTTCTTCGAGTAGGTTCCATCAAGCTTTCGAATATAGCCATTTTGGGTAATAGACTGAAGATAGCTTACTTCCGTTTGACCGGAATCATTGATAGAAGAGGGTACATATTCAAAATCAAGAGAACGAACCAGATAATTTACCCCAAAATCAGAGCCATCAAATTGTTTTTCTCCAGGAAAATGATGGAACATCAGTACCCTTTTACAAAGACGATTGGTACGTATTTCAAAACCCGAACGGAAAGAGGAAAAAGCATCCGGACGGTAATTCCACTCAGGATCAGTTGAAGAAACGGAAGGAAGTGGAATATCCGAATCATGTTCTCCATAATCGAAAACCAGTTCGAAAAAATGGCCCGTATCGGCCGGCGCCGGGGGATCAACCCACAAAGCTGGATCAGCATAATAAGGCTTATGGTTTCCGTATTTTATGCATTTGAGATAGCGATTAGTGAAAAGCGCCAGGCCATTGTGTCGGTTCTTTTCAAAGACGGTTTGGGGTACATCCTCCAGGTCTTCGGTCTTGTAGATGTATTTGATCCAATTCCCTTTATCATCATAGCTGAATTCGGGTAACCACTGAAATATTTTTCGGGGGTCGGTAGGGTCAGCGATTCTGGTCTGGGCGGTGCGCCCGAAGATCGTGGCCACATTATCGCGGGTGGTGACTTTCCAGTACGTACCGTCTGCCTGGTGAGTAATTCGTTCAATCTTAGAGAAGCCCCCCTCGATCCGCGGCCGGTATCGTTTTACGAAATATTGATTGCCACTGTACTCTTTTTCCACGGGTGTCCATTCCCCAGCGATTAGTTCTTCCAACATAGGAACCAGGTCTTCCACACCAGAGAACATTAAGGCTGTCTCTTATACACATCTCCGAGCCCACGAGACCGAGGCTGATCTCG
>CAJXUM010001627.1 GCA_913060855.1 uncultured Lewinella sp.
CTCTTCGTCGGCAGCGTCAGATGTGTATAAGAGACAGGGAAGGCGGAAGCCTGCCTGGCAAGGGCCAGAACAGACAGGTGCGAATTCGGAAGGTGGAACGCGCGCCGCCATGGCCTTCTTTCCGGCTTCCCACTTCCAATTTCCGATTTTACCCAGCTCAATAAGCGAGAAAATAACGCTTCAGAATACGGAAGCACTTTACATGAGATGCTGAATAGCAGCAGTGAATAGCTTCAAATCTATTCACTGCTGCATTAGGCTTCTTCCTTCCTTAATTCGACATGTCTCCCGTATTATTCTCCGGCACTTTATAATAACCTCGCAAGCGGTCCAGCTCTTTTTCGAGTCTAGTTCGAGTGGCGGCATGTGCTGGATCATCAGCCAGGTTATTCACTTCCAGGCTATCCGTCGCCAAATCATATAGCTCCCAATTATCTATATCATGGTAAAAGTGGATGAGTTTATAGCGCGCATCTCGTACGCCTTCATGCCGTTTTACGCTATGCCAGCCATGAGGATATTCATAATAGTGATAATAGACACTTTTACGCCAGTCGGTCCCCGCCACGCCCTCTAAAATAGGCCTTAGTGACTCCCCTTGCATATCCTGTGGTTTTTCTACGCCCGCATAATCCAGAAAAGTAGGTGCAAAATCAAGGTTCATCACCAACTCATCATTCACTTGCTCGCCCTTCACCGCTGCGGGATAACGAATCGCTAACGGCATAGAGAATGACTCTTCGTACATAAAGCGTTTATCATACCAACCATGCTCGCCTAAATAAAAACCTTGATCGGAGGTGTAAACAACGATGGTATTCTCTGCTAAGCCATTTTCGTCCAAGTAAGCGAGCACCCTTCCGATGTTCTCATCCACACTAGCTACGCTACCTAGATAATCTTGCATATAGCGCTGGTATTTCCAAATAATCAAGTCCTTCCCGGTGGGCGGATTTTCTCGAAAAGCTTTCCGAATCGGATCATAGTTTTCATCCCAGATCTTTCGCTGCTCTTCGGTCAATTGCTCTCGAAGCCTTTCCCAGTTACCTGGCGCCCTGAAATTAGCGGCTCCTCCCCCACCTGTTCCGGTCTCCTCTCCGTAATCTTCGGGCAGCAGCTTCATATCCGAAGACATAAACATATCTTCTATCCGCATATCCTGCTCCTTGGCGGCTTGGCGGCCCTCATAGGTATCAAAAAGCGTGGCCGGAAGTGGATACTCCTTTTTTAGGACAGTAGGTAAATCCTTTAAATTGGGCATCCAGTTTCGATGGGGTGCCTTGTGATGATAGAGCAAACAAAAAGGCTTAGTGGTATCTCGTTTTTCCAATACATCCAGCGCTAGATCAGTGATAATTTCTGTCGTGTATCCGGTGTGCCCCAGGGTATCTCCCATACGAACCATCGTAGGATTATAGTAATTCCCTTGGCCTACCAGCACATCCCAATAATCAAAGCCGGTTGGATGTGTTTTTAAATGCCATTTACCCACTACGGCAGTCGAGTAGCCCGCTTGCTGTAGCAACTTAGGAAAAGTCTGTTGGCCACTATCGAATTCGTCTCGATTATCTCTTAGCCCGTTAAAGTGACTGTACTTTCCCGTCAGCAGAACGGCACGACTAGGCGCACAGATTGAATTGGTAACAAAACTATTGGTAAAACGAACCCCTTCTTTTACAATGCGATCAATATGGGGTGTTTCGATCAGCTGGCTTCCATAACTACTAATGGCTTGCCGTGCATGATCATCCGTCATAATGAAAAGGATGTTGGGCTGGGAAGGAGCTTGTTCGGCTGTTTGCTCAGCGGGGGTACAAGCATTGAGTAGTAGACTTAAAAATAAGCCTAGATGGAATATTTTCTTCATGATTATATAGTTGGTCTTCGTGAATAGTAGTGGCTAAAAACAGTGGGAAGCAACTTGCTTTTTTGTAGATATGACTTAAGAAATGGAAGCGTCTTTTTGGCGGCGTTCCAACTCTTGTTGTATAATAGCTGTCTCTTATACACATCTCCGAGCCCACGA
>CAJXUM010001628.1 GCA_913060855.1 uncultured Lewinella sp.
ACGAGATCAGCCTCGGTCTCGTGGGCTCGGAGATGTGTATAAGAGACAGGACCTAGAGAATTTCATCAACGATACGCTCACTGATGCAGAAGAAGAGATAGACAAAGAATTATTTGGGAAAGCCTTGAATTTCAAAGAAGTCAAGGTTAGGGACTGTATGGTACCCCGAACAGAGATCGAGAATATTGACGTCAGCTCAAACCTAGAAGAACTGGAACAGTTATTTCGAGAAACAAAACTGTCCCGCCTGATTGTTACCGATGATGATATTGATAATGTCTTGGGTTATGTGCATCATCAACAACTTTTTCAGCAACCCGATGATCTAAAGAATTTGGTGCTCAATATTTCTTTTGTAGCTGAGGTAACTCGTGTGACCGATTTGATGAATGACTTTATACGTACTCGTACGAGTATTGCCTGCGTGGTCGACGAATTTGGGGCAGTAGCCGGCATTATTACCCTCGAGGATATCTTGGAAGAGATTTTTGGGGAAATAGAAGACGAGCACGACCAGGGAGAATATGTCGAAAACCAAATCAGTGATGATGAGTATATCTTTTCCGGCCGGCTTGAAATTAGCTACCTCAACGAAAAATTTGATGTTGGCTTTCCAGAAGGTGACTACCATACGCTTTCTGGTTACCTTGTTACAACCACCGAAACGATACCCGAAAAAGGAGCCCAAATAGAACTAGATGGCTTTCGCTTTATTTTGGAATTAGTGAGTAATACTAAAATAGAAACCGTAAGAGTCATTCGCCTACCCGTTATTCCATAGGAATCCTTATTATAGATATATGAACTGGCAAAAACTACAAGCGCCTTATCCGACTCCCCCTCATTGGAATCGGATTCGTACCATTGATATGCATACTGGTGGAGAACCGTTACGAGTGATCGTAGACGGCTACCCCCAGTTAAAAGGTGACAATGTCTTGGCTTATCGAGCTGATGCAAGGGATCACCATGATCATCTCCGGCGGGCCTTGTTATTTGAACCGAGGGGACATGCTGACATGTATGGCTGCATCCTCGTTCCGCCCAATGATGAGGGAGCCGATTTTGGCATCCTATTTTTACACAATGAAGGCTACAGCACCATGTGTGGTCATGCGATTATTGGCATTGCCACCTTGGCTGTTGAAATGGGCTGGGTGCCCGTCGTGGAACCAGAGACCGTCATCCATATAGATGCGCCCTGTGGCCGCATCACCGCCTTCGTAAATGTCCGGGGTGGGAAAGTAATCAATGTCCGTTTTCACTGCGTACCTTCTTTCGTCGTGGGCCTAGACTTTCAGGTTGATGTCCCCGGTATCGGTCCAATTCAATATGACTTGGCGTATGGTGGTGCATTTTATGCCTACGTTAAAGCTGAACAGCTAGATCTCTCACTCACCCCGGCTAATTACAGTCGTATTATCAGAGATGGAATGGCGATCAAGCGAGCAGTGATGGCTAGCAACCCTTCTATAGTACATCCTTTTGAAGTCGACTTGAGCTTCCTTTATGGCACTATTTTCATCGGAGGCCCGGTCTCCGAGGGTATAGATAGCAGGAATGTCTGTGTCTTTGCGGAAGGAGAGGTCGATCGTTGCCCTACGGGTTCAGGGGTTTCCGGTAGGATGCCGATTCATTTGGCGCGTGAGGAGATTGATATTGGAGAAGAGTTACGGATAGAGAGTATTATTGGGAGCGTATTTAAGGGCTCGGTAGTCAAAACGGTGGACTATGGTCCCTTCAAAGCGGTTATTCCGCAAGTGGAGGGCACCGCTCATGTCACCGGACAGCACGAATTCTTGATTGATCCGGAAGACAAGGTAGGGGAAGGGTTTATTTTGCGGTGAGCATTTCTTGCGCTTAGACTTCAGAAGTTTCCCCAGTCTTGTCTTGGAAAACTTCTGAAGTGGGGTGGTCGATACTATGCGGATATCCTATGCTCATCAACTGCACCATTTTTGGATATATATTTTTTGGATGTTCGCTACTAGTTTTACTAGTACGCGGGCTTTGACTGCGAGCTC
>CAJXUM010001629.1 GCA_913060855.1 uncultured Lewinella sp.
AGTCTATGTACATCAATTAATTAAACTATATAATATATTTGATGTCAAAATGATTTTGACAGAAATTGCCACATTTTTGACGGGAAAAATTACGGGGGTGGGGATAACTTACGGGTGATTTAAGTACAGGAGAAACGGAGTAATTGTTCAGCTTCATTACATTAGCGCACAGCTTTTGATTCTTGATGATCTGCTGTTGTTGCTTGAAATTATACTTTTCTACGAAAGGGAAGTACCGTCCGAGTCCACTGCATGTGGGAATAACCATCGCTTTTGGCATACCTGGGTAGAAAGAATTTTGAGAGGTAGATCTTTTGATGTTACTTAAGAAACTGTTCATGTAGACTATGAGTTCAAATAAACTAATGCTGACGGTTCCTATTCGCGTTCATGCTATCTTCCAGGAAGCGGATGAGGTGGTGGTAGGCCCGGAAATGGACTTCGAATCCCTTCCCTACTTTGATGAAGAGTTGGAACTCGACATGAACCCGGATGTACCCTATCTGGCCGAGTCTGTTATCCCACGCCCTTTTGAGGATACCAATTTTCTGCTTAAAAAGGGCGTACACCTGAATTGGGACTTTCCCAAGTTTCTTAAGTCAACTGCTTACGCTGCTAAACACCCCACCCAATTTCCTCCTGTTCCTACCAGATGGTTGATCAGCCGGTTCCAGAATGGCGCTACTAATCCCGACGCAGAATGGATCGTAGAAAGCGATGCACTCTTGAATGATTTGCAAGGAGCCAAGACCTACGAGATGGCCCAGACCAGCCTGCCGGTGGATATCCATAGCGGCGAGCGCCCTTACACCTACATGGGAAGAATTGAAAAGCTGGAGGAGTGGAAAAAGAGGGGCGGTAAGAATAACGGCACCTATGTGGACTGGCGGTCTAAGCATCCTATTGGAGAAAATGTCAAAGAAAAACAAAAGGAAAGCCTCACCGCACTGGGCTGGGGAAGCCCTACTTTCGATACCTTCTACCCCAACTGCCAGGGTGTTTTTGGTTTTCATGATCCCGAGGGCACCAAACAACACGATTACAAAATTATTGGCTGGTACGACCGCATGGAGGATGATTACTGGCTCGTCTACTTAAAAGCCAAACAACTACCCGCATCACTGCTGTCTATACTCCCGGAACATTTATTGGAAGAGCGCAAGCAGGAGTTGAAAAAAGAGCGGTTTGTAAAAACCTTAAAGGAAGATTTAGGCATTGAGCTTGATTATCCCGGTAGTTTAGATCCCACCTCACCAGCTAGCTGGGAAAGGATGCTGTGTTGCGGGGAATCTCAGTGGTTGGACCCAGTAAAACCCAACGAAAAAGATCTGAAATTTGCGATGGGCAATACCCCAGTGGAGGCGCTCTCGGCCATGATTGCGGAAAATACGGTTGGTGATAAAACCGGGCCAGCAAGAGAAATGCGAGAGGATACCCTATCGGCCATGCTCATGGGCGATCGCCTGAAGGCTAAGAAAGTTGATATTGGTCCGAAGTTTAGGGAGTTCCGGCACTCGGATGAGTTTGCGGCTTCTGATGGTGGTATCCGCTGGGTGATTGAAAAAGTCAGCGATGATCCGCACAAGCAAGGTAACGACAGCCCAAAAAACGATAAAAAACTGCCCCCGCCGCTCCCCAAAAAATTACTGCCCTTCCTGGAAAAACTTAATGCCGCACAGCGGGAATATGACCGCGTGAAAGGCGAACTAGAGAGTTGCCGCTTTGAGCTATATGCCGACTGGTACCGCTACATGCACGCCGCCTATCCACCACCCGGGGAAACCGAAGAATACGTAGACCTGAGTGAGGTGAGAATTATGATTGAAGAGGGGTCTTTGAAGAAAGTGGAGGGTTTCACTTCAATCCTGGAACAACAAAAGAATAAAGTCCAAAAGAAGAAAGACCTTTTGGACAAAGAAATTAAAAAAATTAATGCTGAAATAGCAAAAAAACAAAACACAGAAGACGAACTGTTGAAGCAACTGTCTCTTATACACATCTGACGCTGCCGACGAAGAGGATAG
>CAJXUM010001630.1 GCA_913060855.1 uncultured Lewinella sp.
AGATCAGCCTCGGTCTCGTGGGCTCGGAGATGTGTATAAGAGACAGAAAGAAGGCTAATCTACACAATAAGAAATTGCGCGATTGCCGCTTGCACTTCAATGATTCGCCACGTAAGACAGAAGAAGATAATCGACTGGCCACTACCGTTTTTATCACGGAGGGAGATTCTGCCAGTGGTTCGATTACCAAGGCTCGTGATGTGCAAACACAGGCGGTTTTCAGTCTTCGAGGTAAACCACTCAATTGCTATAGCTTGACCAAGCGCGTGGTATATGAGAATGAAGAGTTCAATCTACTACAGCACGCCTTAGATATTGAAGATTCCTTAGATGACTTACGCTATAACCGAGTAGTGATCGCTACTGATGCCGATGTAGATGGTATGCATATCCGGCTCTTACTCCTTACTTTCTTTCTGCAGTTTTTTCCTGATTTAGTCCGTAACGGGCATCTTTACATTCTGGAAACGCCCCTATTCCGGGTCCGTGATAAAAAACAGACCTTTTATTGCTATAGTGAAGCAGAGAAGCAAGCAGCTGTCACTAAATTGCGTGGTAAGGCGGAGATCACACGTTTCAAAGGATTGGGAGAGATTTCGCCGGATGAGTTCGGAGATTTTATTGGGGAAAATATTCGTTTAGAGCCTGTAATTCTCAATGAAGGGGTTGATATAGACGATATATTGTCTTACTACATGGGCAAAAATACGCAGGACCGACAAGAATTCATTATTGATAATCTACGCTTCGAAATAGATGAGTTGGAGGACAAAGATGATGCAGGAGAGGAAGTTGCAGAAGCAGTAGCAGAAGAAGTTGGCTAAATCCCATTCAACTATCTTAGCTGGAAAAAATGGGTCGCTACTTTTTTGATGATAGATTTGGGCTCTCTTGGAAGTTAAATCTTCATGTCAGATAAGAGAACCCAAATCAACAGTTTCTTTTTTATTGAGGTTATTTAAGAATGGTTAATTAGCTCCAATTAATCATTCTTAAACAACTTTATTCTGAAGCGGACTTCCAAGCATCAAAACTAGGCTGAAGATCCAACTCGTCTTCCATTTGAGTTTGCAATTTCTGCAGGTCCGCAAATAAGCTTTGTACTTTGTCCGATTGCTCAGCATTCTCCGCCAAATCGGTGATTTCGTCCGGATCCTTTTCTAAGTCAAATAACAACACTTTAGGTGCATTTGGATATACGATGAGCTTATAGCCATCTTTCCGGATCATGCGCTGTGATTTTACATAAGCGCCATAAATCTCGGGGTAATGCACGCGATCAGCCCCTCCTTTTGCCAAATCCAAAAAGCTTTTGAAGTCTACATAATCTGGTTGCTCAATACCCGCCATGGCCAAACTTGTGGGCATAATATCCTGAAGGTATAGTTCTTTTCCTGACTTTTTCCCTTTGGGAATCTCCGGACCAGCAACGATCATAGGCACTCGAACGCTATGATCATACATGTTTTGCTTCCCGATCAACCCGTGATGTCCGACGGAAAGACCATGATCAGCCGTGAAGAAAATGTAGGTATTATCCATTTCACCGCTGGCTTCTAGGGCATCCAATATCTTACCAATTTGCTCATCCAGGTGTGTGATAATAGCGTAATATTCCTGTCGATGCACTTTAACTGCATATTTTGTGCGAGGGTAGGGAGCCAGGGCTTCATCTCGAAGGCCAGGGCTATTACCCATATAGTCGGCATAGGGATAGGTAGGTTTGAAACTTGCGGGTATACTAATCTTATCCAAAGGATATTGATCAATAAAGGATTGAGGGGCCTGACGTGGATCATGGGGCGCATTAAAAGCCAAAT
Organism: uncultured Lewinella sp.; assembly: GCA_913060855.1. Classification (GTDB taxonomy): domain Bacteria; phylum Bacteroidota; class Bacteroidia; order Chitinophagales; family Saprospiraceae; genus DT-111. Next base: position 1,821 of record CAJXUM010001630.1, read on the forward strand.
ACATGAAGAACGGATTGTCCTTCTGGGCTGCCGCTTCAATGTATCCCACCGCATCATCTTTTAGTACCTCACTCCAGTGCTTGCCTCCCTCCCAGAAACCACCAAAAGCAGTGTCTGTTGGCGACCAGCTATCGTCATTTTCATCCATGGGACGGTGATAGCCAATAGGCTGTCTCTTATACACATCTCCGAGCCCACGA
>CAJXUM010001631.1 GCA_913060855.1 uncultured Lewinella sp.
GATACTTCCCTCATTGGAAAAGCTGATAATCATACCACTAATGATCTCCAGCAAATAATCTCTCGAAATAATGGCTATCGCCGCCGCCACAATACTTAATGTAGTAAATAGGGTACTCGCATCAATATTCCAAAATCCTAAAATGGTCATAATCGTAGCCCCCGTCAAAATCAGGTAATACAGGTTTTGTAAACCATTGATGACGTTATCTTTTTTGGATTCGGAGTACTTTTTCCGCCTGCGATAGTAAAAGGACAACAGGCCAATACCTAGATTGAGGGCCAATATAAAAACGATATAATTCAAGACCAATTCCACTGCCGAATGCACCTGCGTAATCCGCCCCCAAATAAGGGGTTCAAACATGCGCAAATAAGTCAAAGTTACGACTGGTATTACTTTCAGGATGATGGACAAATTCTTCATGAAGAACAATTTATTCGAGCGTTGATACTATACCTACAAAGCTATGAATAAACGCTTTGGAATAGAAATAAGTTTTTATTTCCAGAGAAAGTCGAAGCATAGACTTTAGCCGTTCTCCAAAGCCCTTAAGTCTTTTTCATTGAAATATTAATTTCCTGTTTTGGGAAGGGAATAGTCAGGTCCTTTTGTTCTGCTGCCAAAAATAGGCTTGTCATAATTTCATCTTTGAGTGTAATAACATCTTCGTAATCTTTCACATAGCGTTTTAAGCCATAGCTTTCCGTCAAGCGACTAGTCAATCTTGCAAATGTTTAGCATAGTATTTAAACAAACTTTCGGGGGAAGCGCCGAGCCAGCTCTTGGCATGTATCATGAAGAAATGGTAATAGAGATTCCATGTGCCAAACTGTTTGAATTTCCGCTCAGAAGTAGTCACATAATCATCAATCACTTTGAAGCGGAACTGCTTGCAAATTCGCTGGATAAATTCAATATCTTCAAAGATAATATAGCGTTCATCAAACCCCTTCAAGTCTTCAAATTGCTGCTTGCTGATAAATAATGATTGGTCACCACCTCTAAAAATTTGCGCATTAAATTGGGTAAACCAAGGCGCAATTTTCAGCAAAAAATGATCTGGATGTTCAAATTTCAAGCGAAAGCTTCCCGTATTATTATTCTTGATCTCATCGATGATTTTTTTATCAAAACCTTTGGGAGGGAAAGTATCTGCATGCAAGAAATACAGTATGTCACCTTTCGCTGCATGGCCGCCAATATTTAATTGTTTGGCTCTTCCTTTTGGGCTATTCAATAGTACAACATTTTCAAAAGTAGCCACAATCTTCAAAGACTCATCTGTACTCCCGCCATCGACGATGATGATTTCCGCTATATTTTCTTTTGAAGAATTGGTGATGAGGTAAGCTAGCAGCTTGCCTATATATTCTGCCTCATTAATAACGGGAATTATTATGGTTAATTTATCGCTCATTCTATCATCAATTAGTTACTCCAGCGGGCAAAGTTGTGAAAAAAAAATTAGGTGAAGTGTAATGTTTATGATCAAATAGCCACTAACTCATAAAAACCTTGAGTTCAAATTTCTATCAATCTTCGATACTACCCTATGCTGCCATCATCAGCAAGATTTGCCGGGCATATACCCATACCCAAGCTGATTTTGAGGACTATTACCAGGAAGTTTGCTTACAGATATGGAAAAGCAAAGACCGTTTCAAAGAAAAATCAGAATGGTCCACTTGGATATATAAGCTGACGCTGAATGTATGCCTAACCCTGCAAAAGAAGAAAAAGCTTGCTACTAAACCCTTAGACTATCAAGAGGCAAAGCTGCTCAAGACAGACAGGGATACTACAAAAGAAGACGAAAGACTGGCTGATCTATATGATGCGATCCGACAGCTATCAAAAATAGACAGAGCAGTCATTTTACTGTATTTAGAAGAAAAATCCTATCAAGAAATTGCAGATATATTAGGTACAAATTCCATCAATATTGGGGTGAGAATCAACAGAATTAAAACTGTCTCTTATACACATCTCCGAGCCCACGAGACCGAGGCTGATCTC
>CAJXUM010001632.1 GCA_913060855.1 uncultured Lewinella sp.
TCTTCGTCGGCAGCGTCAGATGTGTATAAGAGACAGCTTATTATTTTATCATTGACCTTGTTTAAGAAACAAAATAGCAATTAAATGGACAATAAAACCCGGATAGCCTTCTACCTGCAAGACCAGGTTGAAATACTAGATTTTGCCGGTCCGATGGAAGTCTTTGCCTATGCAGGCTACGAGATTTTCACGGTATCCAAAACCAAGGATCCCATCAAAGCACAAGGTATCGTGACCGTTCTGCCCGACTACAGCATTGCCGATGCCCCGGCTGCAGATATCCTCGCCTTTTTTGGTGGAAATGCAGGTCTGGCAGAAGACGATCCAGAGGTCATTCAATGGATCATCAATCAAAAGGAAGTCAGCTATCATTTTTCGGTTTGCTCAGGTGCCTTTATTCTAGCCAAAGCGGGTTTATTGACTAATCAACATGCCACCACTTTCCATAGTTCAATTGATAGATTCGAAAAGAAATACCCCTCCACGGCCGTTCATCGCGGTGCTAGATTTGTCGATAATGGCAAAATAATCACCACGGCCGGCGTATCAGCAGGGATCGATGGTGCACTTCATCTAGTGGCTAAGTTGAATGGATTCAATGCTGCTAGAGCAGCCGCTCACTATATAGAATATGATAAATGGGATCCTACACTAGGGCTCAATTTATCGGATCATGACCCCTACGAAGGAATGCTTGATGTGGTATTTTTTGTGGAGTACCTTGGGGAATACGTAACTTCAGATGGAAGAGCTATCAGCCTTATTATCGACGAGCATGAACAATCTTTATCAGCCATTATCCATGACCAACGGCAACCCTTTTTGTACTTGAACAGCGATCAATTCGAAACTACAGAAGGAGTAGCAATTGCCTTTATTAGAGATCAAGACCAAAAAGTGACCGGTTTTAAATTGATGGAGGAAGAACCAGCTCTTTTTGAACGGCTTCCAACCATTACCTAAATTAAGCTTTGACTTTCGGCTCCAAACGGCCTAGCGCATTACTTATAGAACATACCGCTTGAAGGTATCTTCTAATTCTTTTTCTGGATCATGACTGAATCCAGGATGAGTTTTAGAACTTTGAATAATCGTACTTCTAGCAGCTGTTAGCCAACGAAACCGGTAAGCTAATTCTAGCTGACCAATGGCTCCTCCATGCGGTGCTCCTTCACAGATTAATGCCCAGGATTTTAAATAGTTTTCCAGTAACCCCACATCCATCTCACTAGAAAAAGCCGCCAGCCGTTTTTCATCAATTGTATACTTTATTCCAAGGTACTTTTTATGCTTAGAGAAAAGTATAACACCTACATTGAGAAATTCTCCACGTTCTACTTTTGGAACAATCCTGATAATCGCAAATTCAAATGTAAATTTATTTTGCATCTGCTGCTTCTTTAGCTAATGAATCAATCATAAGAAGCTTGGTATTCAGAAACTCAATATACGCCGCTCTCATTTCATCAGGGGTTAAAGGATTGGATTCTTCCAATAGCCAATCCTCCGGTATGTTTGAGATGATATCAATAACTTTATCTTCACTAACCAAAAGCTGGATCTCTTTGGCCGCTTCCGTTAAATGATTGGCTCGCTCTAATAAAACATGGTCTTTTATTGCAGGGAAAGTTCTACTTAGGTGTGCTTTCCAGTTTTTCCAATTATGATGAAAAAACAAACTTGCACCATGGTCGATGAGCCACAATTCTTTATTCCAGTTCAGCAAGTTCGTATTTTTTGCCGTCCGGTCAATATTCGTGATCATGCTATCGAGTAGCACCACTTTCGATGCCGTCATCGAATCCGCAATCGAAACCAAAGGATCGAAGGTAATCGCGCCAGATAAAAAATGTAACCCCAGGTTCAGGCCTACACTAAATTTAAGCAAGTCCTGAATTTCTTCATCGGGTTCAGTTTTACTAAAAGAATCGTCTAAATTCATAAATACCAATTCAGGAACTTTTAAGCCCTGTCTCTTATACACATCTCCGAGCCCACGAGACCGAGGCTGATCTCG
>CAJXUM010001633.1 GCA_913060855.1 uncultured Lewinella sp.
GGCCCAAATGGTGTTGCCCAAACATGCTCTAAGCCTTCAGGTATCATTAATCTTCTAAAAGAAGCGCTATTTAAAAACTACTGAAGCGTAATTTTATTGTTCCTCAATCATTTTCTTTTTTGGAGCTGAACCGAAAAGTATAGAAGATCCAGTCCCTACTCCAATGATCGTCCGCATGGCATCTTCAGGCTTAGTATCGATAAATTGGATTTTCTCTACTGGTACATGAAAAATAAAACCATTCGTTGGATTAGGCCCCGTAGGTACAAAAATAGAATACATAGTAGGACTCAGTTCCTCGGCTATAAATCCCGTCATAAGTATTCCACTGGCAAATGGATCGACCAATACGACCTGTTGAAAAGGTGTTTTACCGCTTCCAGCAAACTGTTGAACGGTATCCCTTAAAGTAGAGTAAAATGGTAATCGACGCAGCCAACTTTCTTCAATAAAATGGAAGAATTGCTTCCCAAATTCGGTACGTACAATTAGGCCAATGAGGAAGAATAGGCTTACAACAATCGTAAATGAAATCAAATCCACAATCCATTGATGCGTATCCGATGTCATATTGAGGAGCCCGATTAAGGGTCGAACCAACTGGGAGGTAAAACGTACGACCGCTCGAACCAAAAAAATGAAAAGAGAAATCGGTAGGATCACAACTACACCACCAATCACTGTGGTAAGAAAGAATCTACGTAATCGACGCACTAGGATTTTTAACCTAAGTGGTAATTTAATCATAACAGACAGTTTCCCGTTTTTAGTAATGAATGACTGGACAAGGAACACTAGAAAGTATCATTCACCCGACATCAAAAGCATGTTCTTAATAAACAAGTTGAGGCCTCAATAGGTTAAGAAATTTCCTTTTGAGTTCATATCCGTATTGTTCGAAAATAGTCGAAATACCGCTTTAACAGCTGATAAATTGTAAATGAAAAAGGAATAGAATAGAGATTCTCTTGCAATAGCTTTTCATGGGTTTATCTACCGATCTGGAGAGAATCAACGGCTTGGGTATATCCAGCAAATATTCCGCTGCCATTTTCGATATTGAAGTAAGGTATAGCAGGGGCTGGAAAACCACCCGTCCCACCTGCTTGTTGGTCTTGATGATCTAAGCTATTATGAAAGCGATAATAGTCTTCGGAAACCGTTCGCAGTTCTACAAAAAGTTTACCTAATCTTTGGAAAGTAGGATTGATGGCCATTTTCATATTGAAACCATACTGCCGACCAAAAGGAGCATCTTGCAATAACACACCACCCGCAAAATAAGCATTCACAAAGTTGTTGTCATTTTCTCCACTGAATTTGATCGTATTCAGGAAAGATCGACCTGGCATGGTATCTCCTTCGATAATGGAAAACTCAACAATCTCTTGGACTATTTTTAGGTGGTAATAATTAGTCTCCTCAGCTGGGTCATTATAGGCGACAAACACTGGAAAGTCATACGTTATATTGTTGATTCCTTGGCTTTGCGTCTTGATAACGTCTCCGACATAGAATTCAGCAATTTCTATTCTCGGTGGAATAATACTCCTTGCCCTGATCGTCTGGAATCCTTCGACCTCTACTTCTATGATGTACTCCTTCCCATTCTGTGGTAAAAAAGCGCTAGTCGAATAAATGGGCTTAGCGCGAGGTATACTTGGAAAGACAATATCTAATTGCCCCAGAAAATCATCCCCTTCTAAAATACTGACGATGGCATCACTAACAAATTCCTCAGTCCCCTCCTGTAAAATATCATATGTGCGTTTGGTCACCTCTACTTCAATAGCAGATTCATCCTTGAAGTTGCTAGAGATAAAAATCTCTGGAGCAGCAGGTTCTACTTTGAAATTTACTGGTTTTTCACAAGTAGAAGCACAGAAAATAGGCAATGCTAATAGCACAAGATATTTCATCTTGCGGAGAGTATTTGTAGTCATTTGACAGCATTTAACCATCAAATCTAATAACTGTCTCTTATACACATCTGACGCTGCCGACGAAGAGGATAG
>CAJXUM010001634.1 GCA_913060855.1 uncultured Lewinella sp.
TCAGATGTGTATAAGAGACAGAACTCCAAGGGGCCAGACTCTCCGTCGATCCGCAGCAGCAGACCCGCAAAGCCATCGGCGACATCCTCGGTTTTCATATAACCTTCCAGCGTGATTTTTTTGCCCGCATAGTTCGGCGAAATTTTATGGACCACACTACCAAAGGCACCCCCTTCTTCGCCCGCATCAATCAATAAGGCATGCTGGCCAGAATAGGTCACCTCCTTATCTACCTTCATTTGGTAGCTCCCCCATTGGCCCCAACCGTCGGGTAAGGCCTTGCTATCAGTATAAGACTCGAAGTCAAGATTAAAAAGGATAGGTTTTTCTTGTGCGATACTAGTTAGACTGAAGAATAAAAAGCACAATAAAGGAGATAGGTATTTACTGCTCATGCTAGGGTTTTATCGTTTGTTAGCAAAATTTCTCTAAGGCTAAAACTAATTAAAACACTGTCATGGTGTAAATACACGATAATTTAACGTCCGTTCAATGGAGAGGTGTTGTCAGTGTAGGCAAGGCGGGTGATGGGCTTTATTCCTCTGTTTGATTGACCGTTTCCCAGAGCAAATCCTTTAATTCATTGATCCCCTGTTGGGCGACAGAAGAGATAAAAAGATAAGGGACTCCAGTGGGGACTTCTTCAGCGATGAGGCTTTTGAGTTCCTCGTCCATCATATCCGATTTAGTGATGGCTAGGACTCGAGGCTTATCCAGTAAGTCAGGATTGTAAGCTGCCAACTCGTGCAATAGAATACTGTACTCCTTTTTGATATCTTCGGTATCACAAGGTACCATAAAGAGTAAGGTCGCATTTCGTTCTATATGGCGCAAAAATCGGTGCCCAAGTCCTTTACCTTGATGTGCATCTTCAATGATCCCTGGAATGTCAGCGATAACAAAAGAACGGCCATCTCTATATTGAACAATCCCGAGATTAGGGGTTAAGGTCGTAAATGGGTAGTTGGCGATTTTAGGTTTAGCGGCAGTCACCACGGATAGGAAGGTAGATTTTCCAGCATTGGGGAATCCGACCAGTCCAACATCTGCGAGCACTTTCAATTCTAAAATAAACCAGAATTCTTCGCCATCTTCTCCTGGTTGAGCATATCGTGGCGTCTGATTAGTAGACGATTTAAAATGAGAATTACCTAAACCTCCTCTACCCCCAGCTACAAGAATTCTTTGCTCTTGATCATTGGTGATTTCAAATAGCACTTCTTTTGTCTCTGGATCTTTCGCGACGGTACCCAAGGGGACTTCTAGTATGATATCATCACCATCAGCACCATGGCTATTACTTTTAGACCCGTTACCCCCATGACCCGCTTTTACATGCTTGCGATATTTCAGTGTGAGAAGTGTCCAGATATTCCGGTTACCTCTCAGGATAATATGTCCTCCGCGTCCTCCGTCACCACCATCCGGTCCTCCTTGTGCATTGGTTCGGTCACGCATAAAGTGAGCTGATCCCGCTCCGCCACTACCCGAACGGCAATTTATCTTGACATAATCCACAAAATTCTGCTCAGCCATTGCTTGTTTTTATGATTTCCTGACCTCTTCAATTCCTGAATGACTCCCTTGGCCTAAAAGGGCTCAAAAAAGGACTATCCCGCAACGATGATCATACAGGCTTCGTAATTTGCGGCTGCAAAGATACGCAATTTCAACGTCTCTTGTAGGAAGAGCGCTGCAAGTATATAGGAGGTAACTTCTATAGCCTACCTCCAAACATGTATTAAGTCAACAAATTCTTCATGCCGTTATAAATACCGATCCCCATTAGGCCCAATAACATAAATGAACCAGTATAGAAACCTAAGGCTACTATATTGCCAGGGTCACTAGTGAAGAGGTGCCACAATGATTGGGTCTCGTAGTCGAGCATTCCTAAACCAATGGCGGCCAGAATGGAGAAGAGCAAAAGGCGGCGTATCGTCTTTGGATTTTTCATAGTTAGGGCGTCCTCAAAAAGTCGGCGCTGATTTCAGGTTATTATCATACCATTGCG
>CAJXUM010001635.1 GCA_913060855.1 uncultured Lewinella sp.
AGATCAGCCTCGGTCTCGTGGGCTCGGAGATGTGTATAAGAGACAGATCCAATTCAATGAAAAAATTGACAGTATCAGAATTCACTAAGGCACCTCAGCAAATCAAGAAGACGCATTTCATTGCTGCCCCCATCGAATCTGTTTGGCAGATAGTCGCTGATCATCAAGGCATGACCCAATGGGTCCCCATGATTAAGCAAGTTGATTTGGTTAAAGAAGACCGTGATGGTCATTGGGGAGAAGGCAGTGAAAGGCATTGCCAATTTGGCCCCGATCTATTACAAGAAAAAATAGTGCATTGGGATCCACCCTATGGCTATGCTTATATGATTGGTGATATGCACTTGGTTAAAGATCACCTGGGACACCTCCAATTGAGTCCTACTCCCAAAGGCACAACAATAACATGGACACAGTATTTCCAACCCAATGGCAACTTCCTTAAACGGTTCATGGCCAAAAATGTCATGATGCCAAATGTAATGTCCAAAGCACTAAAGAATCTCAGTAAAAAAGTCGCTTAACTCCTTATAAAAAATAACAGCATGAATAAGTATAATCTTTTTATCGGCCTCGCTTTGGTCCTTTCTTCTTGCTCCATAGCAGATTTGAGAACACCAGAAATCAAGCAGGACCGGCAAGCCGCATCACTGCAGCAAAAAGCCCAGGTACTACTAACTACTGCAATCCAGAAACAAGGACTGGATCAAACCGATCGATTTAGTACCTATGAAGTGGTGGGCTCCGACCATTGGAAAGGCCTCTTGGGAAAAATGGGAAACATTTGGAACTGGAAGCAAGAAAAGGTGGCTATGCGCTACGCCTTGGGTGATTTTGATGGGCAAATAGAGGTATTGGAAGGCAAAAAGAAGGGTTGGATAGGTGGTATACAATCCTGGGACTACTACGAAGTCAGCAACGGACAATATGATACGGATGTAAAAGATGACAAGCGGATCATGTTCGGCCTGGCTGCTTACCATTACTATTTCGAATTGGCTAGTCGCCTAGGAACAGCCCCTCTTGTGCGTTATGTCGGAAAGGGAGAAATAGAAGATAAAGCCATGGAAAAAATATGGGTCAGCTGGGGAAATGAAAGAACCAAAGATTATGACCAATACGTGCTCTGGATTGGAAAAGAGAGTGGCCTGATAGAGGCTGCTTCACATACAATTAGAGATACTTATTTACCCATGTCGGGGTTCCTATATAGCTCTATCCGTTTCAGTGATTTCAAAGCTATCGATGGCGTCTTAATCCCCTTCCGCCAGTCGGTGCAACTGAAAAACCCGAAGGATACGGAGAAGAAATACATTCATCAATTCAATATCGATTCTTTCGAATGGGATGCTTTTCCTATCGAACAGCTAAGGCCTAATCAAGGTATTCAACCCCTTGGGGATGATAAACTCAGTATCCCATAAGCCCCTATATTACTACTGGATTTTTGCTATGAGATGGCCAAACGCTACCATAGGGAATATCCAGTAGTAATATCTTAGCTAAGCTGAACAACAATTCTATTTCCGCCCCTAGCAAGCCTTTTAACTCTAATTATCATCGGACTTTGCTTCCAACAAAGCTTCTAACTCAGCAATCCGGTCCTGCAATTTTGTAATCACAGGTTCAATCACTTCTTGGGTAAACCGTGGAGTGATGTGCTGTGGGCAATTAATATCCCAAGCCTTCACCGTGATCAACATTACTCTCTCTGGCCGAGCCTTATAAGTCTCATCTTTCAATTGTTCCATCAATTCCTCGTCACCTTCCACCACTTTAGCTTCTCCCCAGAGTTTGATCCTCGAACGATTAGCATAATCCATAAAAAACAGGTGCACCTTATTATTTTCCGATAGGTTGCCCGCCGAAATATATTGTCGATTACCTGCATAATCAGCGAAGCCTAGTGTATGCTCATCTATTACTTTCAAGAAACCCTTGGGGCCACCTCTATGCTGGATGTAAGGCCTGTCTCTTATACACATCTCCGAGCCCACGAGACCGAGGCTGATCT
>CAJXUM010001636.1 GCA_913060855.1 uncultured Lewinella sp.
CGAGATCAGCCTCGGTCTCGTGGGCTCGGAGATGTGTATAAGAGACAGATTGTAGCTTTTCTATGATTTTGTGGAGGCTGGCGACTTGACTTTGATAAGCTTCTATTTGCCCCTTTAATTGTGTATTCTCCTCTTTTATAGCTTCCACATATTTTTCCCAGGCAGGAGTTAATCTGGCAAGTTTTTCTTGCTCCATTTTTTCCATTTCTTCATCAGAAAAAATCAGTGGCCCCTCGTAGCCGAACAGTGCATTTAAATTGACCGCAGGAAATCTTTTTTTGGTGTTAACTATTATATCGATTCTTGGGAATTTAACCGTTCCTGTCCGAAAAGTAGATATGCGATTTTGTCTCACCCCAATCTCCTTTGCAAAGGTTGTACCGTTAAGATTAAGTTCTTGGATTAGCTGTTCTAATTGATCCTTCATTAATTACACTTTAGGCTATTTATCACCACAAACATCGATAAATCGATTTTTTAGTATTGTATAAATCGATTTTTAGACTTACATTTGTTTCATCAATTATTAATAAGACAATATACAAATTCATCATGAACTCTGATTCCAGCCGCTTTGACAAATACGAGCTAGTCGTTTTAAAGAAGCTATGGACGATGTCTAATGGTAGTTTAGGTGCTTACCGACGGCTTCGAAGAGAGTTGTCTGAATATTTGGTAGGCTTAGGACATGTACATGCTACAGTAAGTGAATTACTGATTCAAAGGGATCAAAAAAGGTATAACTTGAATGTCCCCTTAGCGGTACAGCTAAGAAATTTTCTCAATAGAAAGATTGAAATCTACAATCGCAATAATAAGAAAAATCATCAGAAAAAAATTGATGATTTAACAGAGCTTTACCAAAGAAGAGAGGTTTTAGTAGCTTAAAAGCAATCTAAAACATAGTCATGGAAAAAGTCGGCAATTCTGCCCCCTCACAACGTATTACGTTGAAAGATGAGGGTGATGGATTCTACAACGTAATACACGTTAAGAATCAAAAAACCATTATTGGTATTATGAGGTATGAGCCTGAATCCGAAGAGGATCAGCAGGCCTGTTTTGTGCTGCGCGAAGAAATTGGAGCAGCCCCTACCCTACTTTGCATAGATGACTTTACAGAAGAATTTGAAACCCTAGGAAAAGCTTACGATTTAGCTGAACAAAGAATACTAGCTTTCGCCAAATACATAACAGGATGAGAAAATTTAGTGATGTGTATTCCACGAAATTAAGCGATGCAGAAAAATTTGATACTTTGTTTTCAACACTACTACGTATCGAAAAGGAAGTTGCTTGTATTAAAGCAGTCCAAACGTTGTCCCTCACACATCACTTGAATCAACTGTATGACCCGCGAGAAACCAGTCGCTTGTTGAAGGTGGCCTACTCTACAGTACTAGATTGGATTAGGGACGGAAAGATAGAGCCAATAAAGGGTACCAAATACAAGATAGCAGGATGGGAGTTGCTTAGATTCGTGCAAATGAACAAGCGGTATGGAGAGAATCTAGCGAAAGAATTTGGTTTTTTGGGGTTATACAATGGGCAGTCCCCTACTGGGTGATTGCCCCCTCTTTGATTTTCCTTTATATATACAACCACAGGCTGGCCTTTGAAACTTAATAGGGATTATGTGAGAAGGTCAGCCATTTTTGAAGAGATCTATTTTTTGGGGAAAATTCTTTTCAAGGGATAAGGAATATTGCTTTAAAAGCAATATATTGCAAATCCACATTGGATTAATGTAGGATCTATCCTGCTATCAAAGATAACTCATGAAAAATCTATTCCATCTATTACGAGATGTTCCAACATCGTTCCTGCCCAATAAGCCTTCTGTGATGAAGGCAGATCCCATAGACGTGATTTACAATGGAGAATTAAAGCCTGGTACTCCCCTATTGATCGGTGGGGTATGGCATTTAGTATTGCAGGTAGTGATAAACTTAGATCGAATGGAAAGCTGTCTCTTATACACATCTCCGAGCCCACGAGACCGAGGCTGATCTCG
>CAJXUM010001637.1 GCA_913060855.1 uncultured Lewinella sp.
CGGCATACGAGATCAGCCTCGGTCTCGTGGGCTCGGGATGTGTATAAGAGACAGTGTTAAAATAGTACATAGAATAAAAGCGATGTAAAGACAGACCCGTCGTACACTCTGGTTAAAAGACTTAAAAGAGAAAAAGTATTACATGAAAGCTAACATGTAAATGATGAAAGTAACAAAACGGATAATGACGAAGACTAACACACTCTTGGTGATGATGATACATGGTCCGATGAGTTAAGTGAACACACGTCAGATAGAGAATTTATTGCAACAAGCGATGAAAGTGACGATGATAGTTTAGATGAAATAGTTAGAACCTTAGATGAAATAGTTAGAGCCATTTGGTCCAAACTAAAGTCAAGTGTGAAATAACAGCGGTAACACATAACTACGAATGCGACTGAACCTATTATTTGATTGTACTTCATAATTGTTATTTCATCTTTTATTTTGTATGTTGGAGATAGAGTGGTTTCCCAAAATAATTATAATATGTCTCAGAAAACACATAACTAGAAGCGGAAAATTGTTTATTCATAGATGGCTGTTTTCTATTAAAAGAATAATTTTAATAGTGGCCAATTTCTTTCTATCTCTTTTGAAAAAGTTTATATAATATTTGGCTGTCTTTTTTAATAGAGCTTCCGCAATATCTAAAACACTTTTTGCCAATTTTTGCCTAACTCTGCTCTTTTTCAAAAGAGATAGAAAGAAATTGGCCAGTATTAAAATTTTTCTTTTAACATACAACAGCCGTTTTTTTATATAAACTTTTCCGCTTCTAGTTATGTGTTTCCTGATACATATTATAAACAAGATTTGGTGTTGACTGAGATGACTGTTCAAATATTAGACACCGATGGCGATTTAAAGGTTTTTGGTGCTGGAACGCATCGCCAGATTATAGTCTTGGGTATTAAACAACCTTGTACTCTAGTAATAGAGAAACAAAAGATTATTAAAATTAAGATTCTTCTTCTTCTACGCACTTTTTCCTTTTCTGGGGCGAACTTCCACCACCATCGGCAGCAGCAGCAGGAGCTGCCTCCTGTAGTTGACCCTTCAACTGTTCAATTTCCTTTATAAGTTGCTCCCCCTGTTTGAACATTAAATCATTTTCTTTTCGTAGCTCTGCGATTTCCTTCGTCATTTTCTTTACCAATTCCGATTCGCCACCACCACCACAACCATTCCACCATCCGTCAAAAACATGGGCGTCTACATAAGAGCAGTTCGGACACACTGCGCCCTTGCCGTTGTAACGAGTTTCTCTGCCCGTTCGCCAGCAGTAACGATTTATCTTTGCGTGACAATCTGGGCATTCGTGGTATACGTTTTCGTCAGGTCGGCAATCCAAACAAATACTTCTTGCGCAGTCACAATAAAATCTATCACCTTGACACAAATCCTCTTCGTCAGCAAGGCATTTGTAACAGAATTCTTTGTGACACTTTTCGCATTCCTTTTTACAGGACTCACAACATTGTATGTCACATTTTTGACACGGTTTCATTGTTGCGTCACTCCAATCTTCAGGCGAGCAGTTAATTTCTGCGTCACACGTTTTGTGAGGTTTCAATGTTGGTGTAGGGGCACCATTTGCCGCAGCAGGGGCACCATTTGCCAAAACAGGGGCACCGTTTGCCGCAGCAGGGGCACCATTTGCCAAAGCAGGGGCAGGAGCAGGGACAGGTGCGGAAGCGTCCATTGTCGTAATACAAGTGAGTAAAAACAACAAAATTGAAAAAAAAATTCAGCACGAGGGGGGGGGAGGTGGAACGGAGTATCACGTTGAGCGTGCCAAGGGGGTGCGTAAGGTAGGGTGGTCAAACAAATTGTTTCCAAAATGACAGTTTTAGGTTAATACACATATTTTAAATGAGAAAGAAAAAAAAAGAAAATTAGGTTAATAAATTTGAAAGAAAAAAAGAAATTTAGGAGTAGCATGCTAGCATGCTAGCATGCTACTAGAGTCTGTCTCTTATACACATCTCCGAGCCCACGAGACCGAGG
>CAJXUM010001638.1 GCA_913060855.1 uncultured Lewinella sp.
CCGTACACCTCAAGAAAAGTTAATTGTAATAACTAGAAGAGGGACATGTCAGCAGCCTATTTCACTACTGATATGTTCCTACTTCCAAAAGCAACTAATCGATTCCGCTAATCCATTAGACTTCATTCTAAAATAAATTGTATGGAACTAAATTATCTTTTGCAGCAAGCCTTCATTCTTCATCAGTCGCGTAGCTGTGCTATGCTCCCTCTTCGGACCTTGCCTTGCTGCAAAATCTTAATTTCCATCCCTATACAACCCATTTCAGCATAAAGTCTATTAAACATGAGTATATTTAGGACAGCCTTATTTCAAGAAGCTATTTGATTTTTATGTTCATCAAGCCCAACATACAGTATCTAGCCTTTGACGATCGAAAGCTCTTGCTCTTTGGTATTCCTATTTTGGCAATTATTGCTCCTATGATTTTCTTCGACGTTTCTTTCGAAGAATATCTGCCGATGATCCACCAAGAATTACCAGAAAGTATGATTTACACCAGTGCTTTTTGGTTTCTCAATCGCTCTCTCCTTATCTGGTTACGGAAAAGGTATGATACGCTTACACAAAGCATAAGAAGATTTACGCTACAAGTCTTGATAATTATCGTTACGGCTCCCATAATTTCTTTCACGATTACGTCCTTACTCAGTATTGTTTATGCTTATACCGACTTGGTTGATCTCTGTGATCCGACTTTGATTCAAGGTATGGCCTCGACTTATTT
The DNA here is from genome assembly GCA_913060855.1 of uncultured Lewinella sp. Classification (GTDB taxonomy): domain Bacteria; phylum Bacteroidota; class Bacteroidia; order Chitinophagales; family Saprospiraceae; genus DT-111. The sequence goes on from CAJXUM010001638.1 coordinate 728, forward strand.
CTTGACTGTTTCTGTCATGTTGCTCTATGATACCATCTACTTTTTTCATAAATACAAAGAAGCCATCATGGAAAAAGAATGGATCCAACAAGCCCATATACAAAGCCAACTAGACAATCTGCGCAACCAGATCAATCCACACTTTCTCTTTAATAGTATGAATACGCTCATGAATTTAATCCCCGAAGAGGGAGAACGAGCGCGAAAATACCTAAGTAAGTTATCTACCTTCTATCGCTATGCCGTTAGCAAGCAAGAGGAAGCCACGGTGCCGGTAGACATGGAATTGGACAATGCCAAGGTATATGTAGAATTACTGCAGGAGCGATTTGGGGAAAGCTTGGTTATTCAAATGCCCGATCATGTCCGAATCACTAAACATACTTTGCCATTATCGCTGCAGTTGCTGATCGAAAATGCGATAAAACATAATATCGTTTCCAAGAGGAAGCCCTTATACATTCAAGTATTCTTCTCAAAAGATGACAAATACCTCATTGTTAAGAATAATATCCAGAGAAAGATTCAACCCGTTGAGTCAACAGGAATGGGAATAGATAATATCAAAAAGCGGATCGCCTTTTTCACAGAAGACCTGTTGATTGTTTCTACTCATGGCAACTATTTTGAAGTACGTATTCCACTTATTGAACGCTCCAATTAGACGATAAGAATATGAACATCCTGATCATTGAGGACGAAATCAATGCTTTCGAGTACCTCCAGTCTATGGTAAAAAAGATGCAACCAAAGGCTAATATTCTCGCTCATCTAGATAGTGTAGAGGATAGTGTGAATTGGCTTCATCAGCATGAACAGCCCGATGTTATTTTTATGGATATCCAACTGGCGGACGGGCTTTGTTTCGAGATCTTTAATTATGTAAAGGTAAAAGCGCCCATCATTTTCACCACGGCCTTTGACCAATATGCTATCGAAGCCTTTAAAGTCAATAGTATCGATTACCTCCTCAAGCCTGTCAATCCGGAGGATTTAATGAAGGCCTTGCAAAAATACCAGGCACAACAGGCGGCTACAGCGGGAGCCTTCAACCAGCAAATTCAATCTGTCTTTGGACAACTCAACAGGCAAAAGAAGCACCGTTGCTTGGTAAAGAGAGGTAACCATTTCGAGTTTATCGAAGTAAGTGATATCGCATTTGTGCATTCGGAAAGTAGCATCACCTTTTTACACACCTTCGATGGCAAACGGCATTTGTACAACAATACAATAGAAGGACTGTCTCTTATACACATCTGACGCTGCCGACGAAGAGGATAGTG
>CAJXUM010001639.1 GCA_913060855.1 uncultured Lewinella sp.
GAGATCAGCCTCGGTCTCGTGGGCTCGGAGATGTGTATAAGAGACAGATTTTACAGGGCGCCGTCTGGGATGATTCCATTCCTACTTATCCCTTATTACTTGAAAAGGCAGGCTATCACATTGGCTATACTTACAAGGTTTGGACGCCAGGAACACCGCAAGACGCTGGTTACGGAGGCTTGAAAAACCGGTATCAAAACAGTGCCAAGTTCAATGGCTATAGTCAGAATGTGACCAAATACGTTGCAGAAGAAGGAATCTCCGTCGAAGCGGCCAAAGAGCGGCTACATCAAGAAGTTGAGACCAATTTCCAAGCTTTCCTCGACGACCGAACAGCAGATGAACCCTTCTGCTATTGGTGGGGCCCTACCAATACGCATCGAAAATGGACTTATGGTTCCGGAAAATCGCTCTGGGGTATTGAACCCGATAGCCTGATTGGGAAAATGCCGGCTTTTTTACCCGATGTAGATACTGTTCGGGAAGATTTAGCCGATTATTTGGGTGAGGTAATGGCTTTTGACGCCGGCTTAGGGGTGCTGATAAAGATGCTAGAAGAAAAGGGTGAATTAGATAATACTTTTATCGTGGTTAGCGGTGATCATGGTTTCCCTGGTTTCTCCAATGGCAAATGCAACCTGTACGATTATGGGACTCAGGTCCCCCTAATGGCAAGATGGCCCCAAGTTATTCCTGCCAATCGAATCATCACAGACCTGGTAAGTTTACCCGATTTGGCTCCTACTTTCCTGGAGGCAGGACAAACCAGCATTCCAGAACAGATGACAGCCAAAAGCCTATTACCCCTGCTACAATCTCAAGAGGAAGGGCGAATCGACGAAAGCAGAGAGTGGGTCCTCAGCGGACGCGAACGTCATGTCAAAAAGGCCAGAGCAGGCTTCCTCCCCTATCCGCAACGAGCGATTCGAACCTCCGATTTTCTTTATATCCTCAATTTTGAACCCGATCGCTATCCCATGGGCGATCCACTGATAGTAGATAAAAACTACCAAGCAGATATCGAAGAACTGACCCGTAATACCTTCGCTGCTTTTGGTGATTATGACGCTAGCCCAACCAAGGCTTGGCTCGTAACGCACCGAAAGGAAGAGGAGGTTAAACCTTTTTATCAGTTTGCCTTTGGGAAGAGGCCACGGGAAGAGCTATTTAATATCCAGAAAGACCCCTATCAAATCAACAACTTAGCTGCTGATCCTGCTTATGAATCCATACGGCAATCGCTAGAACAGCAATTGATGAAAACCCTACAGGAAACGGGCGATCCTAGGGTAAGTACCGAAGCTATTCCTTTTGAAAAAGCACCTTATGCTGGCGACGACCATTAAGTATTGAAGGAATTGAACAGCTGAGAAAACATTTGTGGTAAAGAAATGGACAAATTCCACTCAGCATTTTGGCCCTTGGCTAAAAAAAGATTCCGATCTTGCGAGGGACGAATAAACCAGAATTAAAACACGGAGTGAATCCTATTTTTCAAATGCAAACAGGAAAAATGCCCTCACTTCCCTATAAAGTCTAAAAATGCTCCTCATTTTTAAATGTACCAAAGTTCAGTTCGGGTTCTATCCAAATATATTACTATCCTTTTTGCTATTACAATTGCTGGCTTCTTGTGGACCTCAATTGCCAGTAGGGGTTGAAGGTGAATTAGCTGCACTTCCCAAGGATCTAGACTTCAATATCCACGTCAAGCCCGTCTTAAGTGATCGCTGCTTTGCTTGTCATGGACCCGATCAAGCTAAGCGGGAAGCAGGGCTTCGGCTAGATAATGAAGAAAGTGCTTATGCCGCATTGGTAGATCATCCAGATAAATTCGCGATAAAACCCGGTAACTTAGCTAATAGCGAGGTATATCATCGGATTGTAAGCGCCAACCCAGAAGAGATGATGCCGCCACCGGAGTCTGACCTTCACCTCACGGATAGAGATAAAGCTATTCCTGTCTCTTATACACATCTCCGAGCCCACGAGACCGAGGCTGATCTC
>CAJXUM010001640.1 GCA_913060855.1 uncultured Lewinella sp.
GATCAGCCTCGGTCTCGTGGGCTCGGAGATGTGTATAAGAGACAGTTCTAATATTGTCTACCTTTCCACTGTCGTCAAAAGAGCCAAAACCTATTCCCCCTGCGCCAAAAGATTTATCCATTGCGGTCATCACGGGCTCTTTCATGTCATCGAAGAAAAGCTTGATCATTCCACTTTCAATGTTTCTTTCCAAACGAATCTTATGCCATTTCTGGGGTTCCCAATTTTGGCCGTCGTTGGTTTTTGTTGATATCTTTATTCGGGGTTCCCCATCCACAATGAAAACATTGTTGGCATGATCATCCATAGCCTTACTGATGTGGGTATAGTAAAAATGGCTATCATCTTGTACGCCAAAGAACACACACATGTCCTGGTGCGGATACACACGGCCTGTTTGCTGCAGATCGGCTTCCATGATAAAGCTACCAAATTGTTTACCGGCAATCAGCGCCATAGAGTGCGGTGAGCGTACTGGAGGTGTGTATTCTGACTTTCCCGTACATTCCAGCGAACCGCTTTTGCCATCCTCTCCATTGTATTTCCAGAAATTGGTATCTGAGAATTCATACCCTATAATGGCTGACTCATCATCAAATGATTCCTGATAGACCAACTGGTATCCATTACTTAATGTTTTAGGGATTTTATTACTACAACTAAATGTAAAAATGGCGATGCCTAGTAATAGGCTAAGACGAGTAAAAGGTTTGTTAATCATCGTTTTGCTTGTTTTGTGAAGTATTTGAGTTTACTTATCTATTTGTGTCAATTGTTTAGTTCTAGTTGATGGCTGTTCAGCTACAGATTTGGTCCATCACCCAATTGGTTCTGGCAGCAGATTTTCCCGTACTTGGAGATTCTCCCCTACCCTGCAGCTCCGCCACAATTTGTTCAATCAAGGGCTGCTGGATATGCTTTGGCATGGTGAAGTCGAATTCTTCTTTTCCATCCGCAGTTTCTAACACGACCTTCGAACTGGTAAAAAAATGGAAGGTTAATTGACCTTTCTCACCAATAATCCTTACTTCCTCCTTCACAGACGGAGCGCCGACGGTGAAACACCAACTTCCTGTACCCATCACCCCATTTTCGAAAACCCAATTGGCATTGACAATATCTTCTGCATCGTAAAGGCCAGCCTGGTTGGCCCTAAACCCTTGTGCTTGTGAAATGGGGCCTAAAAGATAATCCAGGTAATCCAGCTGGTGAGAAGCCAAATCATAGAAAAAACCACCACCAGCAACGGAAGGATCTACCCGCCAGTTGTTATCTAAGCCTCGGACGATATCAGGTTCAATCGATTGGTATAATTCTAGATTTATTAAACGAATGTCTCCCAAGACTTGTGATGCTAGTAGCTCTTTTACTTTGAGAAATTGTGGGAGCGTTCGGCGATAATAAGCCACAAACAATGGCACCTTAAATTTTTCGCAAACTGCAATCATCTCTTCACACTCTTGGAAGGTCCTGGCCATTGGCTTTTCTACATAAATAGGCTTACCAGCAGCAGCAGCCATTGCAGTGTATGTAGCATGGCTAGAGGGAGGCGTAGCGATGTATATCGCATTTACTTCAGGATCATTGATCAATTCTTCGGCATCGCTGTACCACTTGGGTACCTGGTGTCTTTCTGCGTAGTCAGCAGCTTTGCTTGCATCACGCCGCATGACAGCCACCAATCGGGAGCCAGGAATCTTATTCATGGCGGGGGCACTCTTTACTTCACAAACATCTCCACAACCAATGATTCCCCAACGTATTTCGGTAGGATTTTCCATTTTTTTATCAATAACTTGTTTTGGTATTTCGTTTTTCTTAGGCTAAAAGCACTGAAGTTGTTTAAGTGTGATTTTTTGAGGCAAAATTTGAAGGAATGATATTCTGAGCGACCGCTTTTTCTCCAGCAGCTGTCGGGAAAGAATAAACGGTGTTCAGGTCCTTGTCCTCTCAAATCTGTCTCTTATACACATCTGACGCTGCCGACGAAGAGGATAGTGTAGA